>CAJXEU010000030.1 GCA_913052525.1 uncultured Actinomycetes bacterium | reverse complement strand
ACCCGTACAAAGACCCGAAGTAATGACTTCGTCATAAAGTTCTTTCCACTGGAATGTCCACTTTTTGGTAGTAGCCATAGTTAAAACCTAGCCTAATCAATTTATTAAGCGCCCCTGGCAGGACTCGAACCTGCGCTCACGGCTCCGGAAGCCGATGCTCTATCCGCTGAGCTACAGGGGCTAGCAAATCTGAACAACTATAAACGCTAACTATTTACAGTGACGATGATCGCACAACCTGAATGTTTTTCAGGAGATTTTTTAAACCATCGTGAAATATCTAAATGAATTAGGTGAGCCATGAGCCCGTATTTTACTTTTATTGCTTTTAGAACTTTCATAAAATCTTCACCTGTGACTGCTTGTGCAGTTCCAGTGATTATTGTTGAATCTTCTTTGACTACTCCTCGAATATTGCATGGCTGCAAAGTAACGTTGGGATTGTTTGCGAGTCGTTTTACTTTCCACGCATCCGCGTCGGAAGTAAATCCATACGTTCCATCTTCTAAATCAGCTATCCAAACAGGCAAAGGTTTAGGTTTACCGGATTGAGTGAAGGTAGTAAAAGAAACATATTTTTCGTCAGCAATCATTCTCTATTTTCTCCGATTTCGTTAACCAATAAACTCGCTCCAAGAGAACCAGCGTCCATCCCTAATTCAGCAAGACGAATTGGTACTTGAGGACGGTATTCCCAACCAAACATAAATTCAGGCAACCATTTTTCCACTCCTGCCACCAAAAGATCTCCAATTTGAACAAGCCCTCCTCCAAGAATGACCTGTTCTGTATCCAAAATGGTGATTAGGTTTGAGATTCCAATGGCCACTTGTCGGCAGAATTCATCAAAGATAACTAAGGACTGTTGATCTCCGATGATCAAACCCTCGGAAACATGCAGACCGGTAATTTGTTCCTCTGAACCAGCTAATTCAAGCCCGAGAGCAAACTCTCCTTGCTTAGATGCCTGTCTCCCCAATCGACCCAGCGCGTTACCAGAAGCAAAGTACTCCCAGGATCCATTAAGACCAGTGATATGAGTTGGACCGTCTGAGTTCGTAGTTGCATGACCTGCCTCACCGGCAAATCCGTGAGCCCCCAAAACAATGTTTTTGTTAACTACTAACCCAGTTCCTATTCCTGTCCCCAAAGCGACAAAAGCAAAGTTGTCGATTCCACGTCCCGCTCCTAACTGCGCCTCAGCCCAAGCTCCAGCCGTTGCGTCGTTACCTACAAATACCGGAAGACTGGTTAGATCTTGTAAGCGTGCACCAATCGGAAATTCAAGAAGATTCGGCAAGTTAGGGGAGTAGTGAACTACGCCGTCATGGCTGATCAATCCAGCAATAGCCAAACCAATACCAGTAACTTCTTCAGATGACTGGGTTTTTAAGAACTCAACTAGTTCAACGAGGGTTTCCAATAGTTGATTCTCACTGCCAGCACTTGAACCTTGCGTTCTGGAAAAAATCTCGCCAGAGTTTGGGTCAACCAACAGGGCCCGAATATTTGTCCCGCCTATATCGAATCCAATAATCATTAAGAACAGGATATGACCCGATTAGGCCGGAGATACACCTAGTGTAAGTGCTTGATGTCAACCAAAAATTTTCCTCAATTAAGCCTTGGGCATTTGGCTTCAATAATGGCTGCAATTTGTTGGTCAGCGGGGAATGTGATCGTTGCCGGAACAGATTTACCCGGGCTTCAAATAGCGTTCTGGAGGCTGCTTCTTGGCGGGGTGTTGTATTCAACTGTTTACTTTCTTACAGGTCAAAGAATGAGTCTGAAGAAACTTCGATTGGTGGCTTTACCGGGCATTCTTTTGGGATTAGAACTCGCTGTCTTTTTTACGGCACTTAGGAACACAACAGTTGCGAATGCAACCATGATTGGAGCTTTGCAGACAATAGTTCTTCTAGCCGTAGCTTCACGGCGATTTCAGGAATCGGTTACTCGATGGCTTATCGGGGCTTCACTTATAGCAACAGGGGGAGTGGCTTTAGTTATTTTGGGAGCTTCAAATGAATTGGCGTGGAGTCCTCGCGGAGATTTTTTGGCCTTTGCGGCAATGATTTTATTTTCTGTTTATTTCATTGTGGTGAAAAACGTGCGGGGCGAAGTGGACACTTTTACTCTTCAATCGATGGCTATGCTCGTGGCTTCAGTGACGGTGTTTCCCATAGTCGCGGTAGAAGTTGGAACGGTAGCGATTCCATTTCCATCTTGGGAAGAGTGGGTAATACTTCTTATTCTCTTACTAGTTCCTGGAACAGGACATTCCCTCATGAATTGGGCACACCTACACATACCCCTTTCATTTGCAGGAATGATGCTGCTGTCCATACCTGTTCTCTCTTCTATAGGAGCATGGTTATTTCTTAACGAGCATGTCACTGTCGTTCAAGCAGCTGGGATGGTTATTGTCATCGCAACCTTAATTTTGGTTGCTAAACGTGAAGCTGAGATAGCCGTCGCGATAAGAGATTAACAAAAAAATAAACTAGAATTACTTTTTACAAATCATGGAAAGGATCCAAATATGAGTATTGATGGCACATGGAATGTAACTCTTCAAACCCCGATGGGAGCTCAAGAAGGAACTCTTACTCTGGCAACAGATGGAGACACTTTAACAGGAACCATGTCTTCACCTCAGGGTGCTAAGGACATAGAAGATGGACAGGTCGGAGATGGCTCCTACTCCTGGAAAGTAAACATCACTTCTCCAATGGCAATAACAATTGAATCAACAGCAACAGTGGATGGCGACACAATCACTGGAGAGTCTAAATTAGGGGCATTCGGTACAGGAACGTTCACTGGGACAAGGGCTTAAAGTCTTACGAAAAATTTTGCGTTTTCTTTCGTTGAAAACCATACCCAGCGCAGGAAGCACTTGCGGTAACATCAGATAGTGGCGGAAGCCGCATAAGTTTCTTTACGTTGGATTTTTTGATGGATGTACGTAGCAGTCTTATTGAAGCTATACAAAAGGCTTTACAAAAATTAACGGTGGATCTCTCTTTTGAAGAGATTCATTTGGAGCGCCCTGCGAACCCTGAACACGGGGATTGGTCAACTAATGTCGCTCTCGCTATTTCTAAAAAACTCAATAGGAATCCCCGAGACTTCGCATCTGAAGTTACTGAAGTCTTAATACATCAATCGCCTGATCATATGAAGAAGATAGAAATAGCGGGGCCCGGATTTATCAACTTTAAATTAGAAAACTCTTGGCTTCATGACGTTCTAAATCAAGTCGTAGATGCAGGAACAGATAATTGGGCGAAGCATAAAATTGGTAATAACAAAAAAGTCATTGTTGAATTTGTAAGCGCCAACCCGACTGGGCCACTTCATGCAGGTCATGGAAGAGGAGCTTGTTTCGGAGACTCAGTAGCACGCCTTTACCAAAGATGTGGCTACTCGGTTCAGCGCGATTTTTACATCAATGATCGAGGAACTCAGATGAAACTTTATGCCGAATCACTGGCAGCTGAAGCGTCTGATGAAAAAATTCCTGAAGATGGATATCGAGGAGAGTACATAAAAGAGTGGGCAGCAGAGATGCCGCCTGATGTAGATCCATTCGAATGGGGGTATCAACGAGCATTACGTTCTCACCGTGAAGCTTTAGAAGCCTTAAATATTTATTTTGATAACTGGTTTTCAGAACGCTCAATGGTTGCCTCTGGAGCAATTGAAGAGACGTTGACCGATCTACGAAGCGCTGAAGCTGTATTTGAATCAGATGGAGCAGTATGGCTTCGAAGTACTAATTGGGGAGATGATAAAGACCGAGTTCTGGTTAAATCAGACGGCGAATACACCTATTTGCTTCCAGATGTGACATATCATCGAGACAAATTCAAACGAGCAGACTTATTGGTCAATGTTTGGGGAGCAGACCATCACGGGTATATCACCCGTATGCATGCTGCAATGTCAGCTCTAGGCCATAAACCGGAAGATCTTAAGATTGCGATCACTCAGATGGTTAGATTGCAACGTGATGGTCAGGAAGTAAAACTTTCAAAACGAACTGGCGACATTGTTGAACTAGCTGAGGTGATAGAAGAGGTTGGCTCAGATGCTGCACGGTTTACCTATTTGCTGCTGTCAGTTGATTCTTCTCAAAACTTTGATTTGGAATTAGTTGCACAACAAGTAAATGAAAACCCTGTTTTCTATGTCCAGTATGCACATGCCAGAATTCATTCAATAATGAAAAAATCTCAGGAGGCAGGAATAGAGCGTCCTTCCATAGCAGAAACGGATTTGTCAGTTCTTAATCATCCAAGTGAGCTAGCGATACTACGATCTTTGCAAGAATTGCCCGATATGGTTCTTCGTTCAACACAAGAAGTAGCTCCGCACCGTATAACCAATTGGTCACGAGACTTTGCATCTTTATTCCATAGCTTTTACCACGATTGTCGAGTACTCGGTGAAGATATAAGTATCACGGTTACTGAAGCCCGCCTCTGGTTGGTTGAAGCAGCCCGCGTCGGCCTAGTGGTTTCACTAGACCTCCTAGGGGTTAGTGCCCCAACAGAAATGTGGCGAAACGAAGAAGGAGAAGAATTTCATGGCTAACCCAATTCCTTCTCGGTTGCTGCCCGATAACACCTTTATTGATGAAAATGGTAATGGGTCTATAGGTGGATGTGATCTCGTTGAATTAGCGGAAGAGTTTGGCACTCCACTTTTCGTGTACGACGAGAGTCACTTAAGGGCTCGTTGTCAAGAAGCAGTAAAAGCATTCGGAGAAGGTGTTGCTTATGCCGGAAAAGCTTTTTTATGCGGAGCCATGTCCAGATTGGTAGTAGAGGAGGGTATGAACATAGATGTATCTACCGGTGGCGAACTTTACATGGCGCTTCATGCGGGAATTGATGGCAGTCGCTTAATCATGCATGGAAATAATAAAAGTGAGAGTGAATTACGAATGGCTTTAGAGGCCGACGTTTCACGTATTGTCGTCGACTCTTTTGATGAACTTGATCGATTACAAACGCTTCACAAAGA
Organism: uncultured Actinomycetes bacterium; assembly: GCA_913052525.1. Classification (GTDB taxonomy): domain Bacteria; phylum Actinomycetota; class Acidimicrobiia; order Acidimicrobiales; family MedAcidi-G1; genus MedAcidi-G2B. The sequence continues at coordinate 4,440 of CAJXEU010000030.1, read as the reverse complement.
AACAGGGACGTCTCCAAAGATTTTGTTACGTATCACGCCAGGAGTTGAGGCACATACACATGAGTACATTTCAACAGGTCAAGACGACTCCAAATTTGGTTTTACTGTCTCAACTGGAGTTGCTCTTGAAGCAGTAGAAAGAGCCATAAGAACAGAGGCCGTAGAACTTGTTGGAATTCATGCACATATCGGAAGTCAAGTCTTCAAAGTTGATTCTTTTGTACGAGCCGTTGAAGTAATGGCAGAATTTTCTAACCCACTTGAATTGCCAGAATTATCTATAGGAGGTGGGTTAGGTGTTTCTTACTTAGAAGAAGACACGGCTCCTTCAATCACAGAGTGGGGTGAAGCGGTTAAAACTGCATGTTTACAAACGGGAATAAAAGCAAAAGTTACTGCTGAACCTGGACGTGCTATTGCGGCTGCAGCGGCAGTAACCCTCTACCGAGTTGGAACGATTAAAGAGTTAGAAGGCTTAAGAACGTATGTTGCTGTTGATGGAGGAATGAGCGATAACCCGAGGCCTGTTCTTTACGGTTCAGGCTATGAAACTTTTCTCCCTAGATCCGTTGATGCGATACGAGATCGACCAATTCGTATGGTCGGAAAACATTGTGAATCCGGTGATCTTCTAGTTCGCGAAGGATGGGTCCCTTCTGATGTCGCTATTGGCGACGTTATCGCAACACCTGTGACGGGTGCGTATGGGCATTCCATGGGGTCAAATTACAATCAGGTTTTACGACCTCCCGTTATCTTTGTTAAAGACGGAGAAGCTACGGAAGTTGTAGCTAGAGAAACTTTTGCTGACTTGGTTAGAAGAGAACATTAAATCGCACCCCATCAGCCTGTTCACAGGAGTAGCGTTGTATCTATGAAATCATCTTCAATACGTATAGGACTGCTTGGCTGCGGCAATGTCGGAGCAGCATTAGTCCATTTATTAGCTGAACAACATGACTCTGTGGAACGTCGCACGGGTTTAAATTTGAGTATTGAAGCGATTGCTGTAAAGGATTTAAACAAAAATCGCTCTATTCCTTTGTCTGATGAAATATTTACCGATGATGCATCATCAATCGTAGGCAATCCTGAAATCAACCTAATTGTTGAAGTAATGGGAAATATCGAACCAGCTCGTGAACTAATATTGGGAGCTTTGAATTCAGGTCAACCTGTAGTTACGGCAAACAAAGAACTTTTAGCAGCTCACGGAGCAGAACTTTATGCTGCGGCAGAAAATTCCGGGGTAGACCTTTTATTTGAAGCTGCAGTAGCAGGAGCGATTCCGATAGTCAGGCCTTTAAGAGAATCGTTATCAGGTGAACCAATTACTCGAATTCGTGGGATCATAAACGGTACTACAAACTTTATTCTGACACGAATGGCTCAAGACGGTGCTTCATTTGACGAAGCATTAAAAGAAGCACAGGAACTCGGATTCGCGGAATTAGATTCAACTTACGATGTTGAAGGCTATGACGCAGGCGCGAAGGTAGCAATCATTGCGACGTTAGCTTTCGGAGTTGAAGTAACTTCTGAAGACGTTCAGCATGAGGGTATTTCAAAGATCACAGTTGATGATATGAAATTTGCCAATCAACTTGGCTACTGCATCAAGTTGTTGGCTGTAGCCGAAAGAAAAGCAAATCAAGAAGGAAGATCAGAGGTTGGTGCTCGTGTTTACCCAGCATTAATACCTTTGAGCCATCCTTTAGCTGCTGTTAATGGCAGTTTTAATGCAGTCTTTGTTGAAGGGGATGCAGTTGGCGAACTCATGTTTTACGGACCTGGAGCAGGAGGGCGACCAACAGCTTCAGCAGTTTTCGGCGATGTTATTGATGCATCTGGAAATCTACAACGAAGCCATGGTGCATTAATTGGAGCACTTGATAAGCCCCACATGATTCCTTCTGAAAATCTAGAGTCAGCGTTCTATTTGAATTTGAAAGTTGAAGACCAGCCAGGTGTTCTTGCCCAAGTAACAGAAGTTTTCGGCAACCACGGTGTATCAATACAATCAATGGAACAAGAAGGCATGGGCTCCGAAGCACGACTTATTTTTATCACTCACTCAAGTCGAGAGAAAGATTTATTTTCTACTCTTGAGAGCCTTAGAGCGCTAAATGTTGTAAGCGATGTAGACAGCGTGTTGAGAGTTATCGGCGATTAAACATGCGTTATATCAGTACCAGAGGTATGGCTCCAGTTCTTAATTTTAGCGATGTCTTACTTGAAGGATTAGGTAAAGATGGGGGACTTTATGTTCCCGATGTTTGGCCACAACTGTCTGACTCAGCCAATGGAGATTACTTAAAAACAGCAGTTGAAACTATGAGTCCATTTCTGGGATCAAGCATCCCTAAAGAAGTCTTTGAAGAAATAGTGGTAGATGCCTATTCAAGCTTTCGAAATGAAGAGATCACTCCACTTGTTGACATGGGTCAAGGCTTACATTTACTTGAGTTGTTTCACGGCCCAACTCTCGCGTTCAAAGATATAGCGCTTCAGCTGGTGGGCAGACTTTTTGATTATGAATTAAAGAAACAGAACAAGCGGGTAACCATTGTAGGAGCGACTTCTGGAGACACTGGTTCAGCGGCCATAGAGGCTTGCCGAGACAAAGAAAATATTGAAATGATTATTCTTCATCCAGCTGGCAGAGTCTCAGAAATACAGCGGCGCCAAATGACAACCGTCAAGGCAAAGAACATACATAATGTGGCTATAGAAGGAACATTTGATGACTGTCAAGACCTAGTTAAAGGCATGTTCGCTGACCATGACTTCCGTCACCGGATACACCTCTCAGCAATTAACTCAATTAACTGGGCCAGAGTCATGGCCCAGATTGTGTATTTCGTAGTAGCGGCAGAAAGGCTAGGTGGGCGTAAATCTCCAATAGCTTTTTCAGTTCCAACTGGGAATTTCGGAAATGTCTTTTCTGGATATGTAGCCCGCATGAGTGGCCTTAACATAAATCAGTTAGTTGTCGGATCAAATACAAATGACATTCTTACCCAGTTTTTTAATACTGGAACCATGAACATAAATGAAGTCATACCCACTACATCTCCAAGTATGGATATACAAGTCTCCTCAAACCTCGAAAGGCTTTTATTTGACTTGTTGAATAGAGATGGACGAAAAGTAGAAGAGTTGCTTAAAAACTTCAGAGAAGAAAAGACAGTAAGTATTGCCCCCGAATTGCATGAGATGTTACGCAACGAATGGAACGGAGCTTGTTTCACAGATGAAGAAGTAAAAAGATGCATCTCTGAAGAAGCAGATCGTTCAGGAATAGTTCTAGATCCGCATAGCGCAGTTGGGGTGTTAGCAGCCCGCGAATGCAGGAAAGATAAATCAATCCCAATGGTTGCACTAGCAACTGCTCATCCTGCAAAGTTCCCTGACGCTGTAGAAGACGCAACAGGAATACGTCCTGAACTACCTTCGCATTTGGCAGATCTTCTAGATCGACCAGAACAGTACGTACAGCAACCTAATGACCTAGAGATTGTTCAGAGCCATATTGAAGAGGTAGTTGGATGAAATACGTCGTATGTATCCCCGACGGGTGCGCAGATCTACCAGTCCCAGAACTCGGAGGACGCACACCACTAGAGGCAGCGAATACTCCTCATTTAGATGCGCTCGCAGCCAGAGCCACCGTTGGTCGGGCCCAAGTAATTCCTGAAGGAATGCCTCCCGGAAGCGATGTAGGAAACATGTCTATCTTCGGCTTTGACCCCACTCAATTTCATACAGGTCGCGCACCCATTGAAGCAGCAGCGTTGGGGCTTTCTTTAAAGACAGATCAAGTAGCGTTCCGGTGCAATTTAGTCTCTGTAGAAAACAACGTCATGATTGACTATGCCGGCGGTAGCCCGAGTTCTGATTCTGCAGCTGTAGTTATCAACCAATTAAATAAAGAACTAGGAAATGAAGAAATTTCATTTCACTCTGGTGTGAGTTTCCGTCATTCAGTAGTTGCCCCCTCCGACTGGGCAGAAGTTTCTTGCACCCCACCACACGACCTAACGGGAGATTCCTTAGTCCTGCCATCTGGCCCAAGTTCTGAATCTCTTATCAAAATCATGGAAGCATCAAAGAGCGTGCTAGCAGATTCAGATCTCCGAGCAACACAAATCTGGCTATGGGGACAGGGTTTCATGCCTCAGATGCCTAGTTTCTCAGAAACGTATAGCAAGTCAGCTGGACTAGTTACAGCAGTTGACTTACTACGAGGCATAGCGACTCTCACAGGAATTGAAGTATGCGATATTCCTGGAGCGACAGGACAATGTGATACTGATTATGAAGGCAAACGTGACATAGCGCTTCAACGACTGCAAGAAGGAATGGACCTATTCATTATTCATGTTGAAGCAACCGATGAAGCTGGACATGCAGGTGACGTAGAAGCCAAAGTAGAAGCTT
>CAJXEU010000029.1 GCA_913052525.1 uncultured Actinomycetes bacterium | reverse complement strand
ACTTTAGGAACACAAGTAAAATGTCTTATTATTTTGTACTTGATTGAGAAAATTATTTCGCATTGGGCGAGTTTATGACAACATTTTTTTAATTTTTACTTTCTATTTCAGTCTTTCTGTCTGCTCTATTTATCGCTGCAACGACAAGCTCTGCAGATGCAACAGGTTCAAATTGGGAAATGACAAAGATGCGTTACCTGCACCGGGCCCTGAAGAAGACTGTGGGTGGCCTTGGTGGATCTGGTTCCTTCTCGGAAATATGTCTTGGATGACTATCCGTTACATTATTAAACACATGAAAGAAGATGAAGAAGTTGAGTAATTGATCTAAATAAAGATTTATTTGTTTTTTGATCTATCTCTATAATCTTTTGCAGCACCCTCTTCTGGTTCTACTTCAAGCCACAACCCGTCAATACCCGCTACACGTATTGGTTCTCCAACCTCAATGGGGGTTGCCCGGTTTGTTGTCGCTCGCCATACAGCTTCACGAACTTTAACTAAACCATTCGGAGATAATGGTTCTATTGCCTCGCCCATCTCTCCTATCATCCATTCTCGTCCAATGGTTGGGCTAGAAAATCTGGTTCTTACCATGGAGGGCATCCCTGCAGCCATACCCGCGAATGCCCCAACTATTCCAACTACTAAAGTGATCCACGAAAGTGGAGTTCCATCAAATAAAAATAGTGACCCAAAAAGTAACGAAATAGTTCCTATCGCTGTCCATGTTCGTGGAACTCCGGCTTGGATATCAATGGAATAACTTAGAAAAGCCAGCACGAGAAGAAGGATGCCCCACCAACGAGTTGGAAGCACATAAAGACCATACGTACTGAATAAAAAGCACCCTGCCCCGAGAACTCCAGCGATCCCTACACCAGCGGTAAAAAACTCAAAAACAAGTAACCCGAGTCCAACAATGAGTAGAAGATAGGCCACAGCAGGGCTAGCTACTGTATGAAAAAATTGTTTTATGATATCTAATTTTTTGAATCGTGTTTGTGTAATTGGTTCAACTGTGGGTGGATCAACAGTTTCATCAATGACAACTTCAAATCCGTCTATCCCAAAGAGATGGTCTGGTAAAACTGGAGATTGGCGAGCTAATTCTCTTTCTAAGGCCTCATTGAAACCAACAGTTTCCGTTATTAAGTCAGTATCAACTGGCAAGTCAAAAGGTTGATAATTCGAATTTGGAGGAAATATTGAATCGCCCATCGCACCAAATCGAGCACCAGGTGAAATTCCAACGTCATCACCTAATCCAACTAACTGAGCCATAGGGCCTGTAGCTCGACTCCCAGATGGTCCAATCCAAAAAGAAATAGGTACCGGTGCATCAAGAATGTGATCAGCTAAATCAATTAATGCTTTATCTGAAACAACTGCCCCAGTGCTGTTTACTTGAAAAACGATCGCCAAGGTTTCTGTCGGATCAATGTTGCTTAGCGTGTCAATCATCATGCCTGTCAAGACCGGGTCAAGCAAGCCGCTTATTTCTATTACTTCCACTGCACGTGATGGTCCAGATAAATCGTTAAATGGTATTTGTTCCTGATCGTCTTTGCTTCCTTCGCCATGGTCAGCAAATGCTGGAACCGTAAAGATTGAAAGTCCAATTGCGATAAGTAACAGTGCTAAAAGAAAAGTAAATCGTCGTGACACGTGAATCTCGCTAAGGGTGGATGATTAGATTATCTAGCGTAGAGGCACGCAGATAAGAGCCCTCAATCAGAGTTTGGATTTGTGAGAGCTTCTACGGCTTCTTCAATTGTTTCACAAACTGGAACGATGCGATCAAATCCGGTGGTGTGTAAAAGTCGAGTTAACGCCGGTCGATTACATGCCACGGAAACATCGCCTTCATTTTCTCTTGCTCGACGGATGCCGCCAATTAATGCTCCAAGTCCAGCTGAATCCATGAAAGGTACATCTGAAAGGTCGACAAGTATGAATCGATGTTCAGATAATTGTGTAAGTGATTCTCTGAATTGGGCGACTGTGTAAGCGTCAAGTTCTCCAATGGGGCGACACGAAACATAATTGTCGTGATGTTCAACAGCAATCTCTAACACTAGTTCTCCTGCTCTGTTTGTCTTATATATCAGATGCTAGGCCGATAAAGAGACAATCTGCACTACCCATAACGTAACTGTGTGGTTATCACTCCGATACGCTCCTATTTATGGGTAATTCTTCTGTTCTGTTAGTTGCTACCAGCGTTGAGCGAACATACCAAGAAGTAGAGGCTGCACTAAGTGGCGATTACGAAGTGGTAAGACTTCAAACAGGTAAGGACGTTATTGAAGCAATTTATACGCATAACCCTGCTGTGATAATTCTTGATTTACAAATTGGGAATATGGGTGGTGTAGCTACCTGTCTTGAGGTGCGTTTAGAAAGTCGAGCTGAAAGAATTCCGGAACAAAAAGTATTTTTACTGCTAGATCGAGAAGCTGACGTTTTTTTAGCTCAAGAGGCTGAAGCTGATGGTTGGATAGTGAAACCTATTGATCCATTGGCTTTACAACATTTAGTGGTGACAGAAACCATTAGCCAATAGCAGCTCAACTCAATAGTGCAAATTGACTTCTTCGGGTAGTGGCGCAGATTGGTAGCGCGCCTCGTTCGGGGCGAGGAGGTCGTGGGTCAAATCCCGCCTACCCGACCAAAGTAAAACATTACTTTCAAGTTTTTTGATGCTTATCGATCAATGCGTCGTGCTTTGAGAATCCGTCGTCTTTGACGCTCTGAACACCCGCCCCATACTCCATGGTCAATGTGGTTATGGAGCGCGTACTCAAGGCATGATTTACTTACTGAACAGTTTTCGCAAATACTCTTAGCGTTAATAACTCCCATTCCGTCACTGGGGAAAAAAACATCAGAAGAGAAATCTGTACAGGCGCTTTGTTCCATCCAAATTTTATTCATTTTTCTTAAAAGTAACGAAAGTTAGGATCACAAATAGCTTTGTTTCTATGTTCTAAACCCGCATTACTACTAGTTATAAAACGTGAAACCTTAACAACTGAGGCTCTAGCTCTTTGAGTTCTTTTTTTCATTATTTTCTCCTTTTTTTAGTTTCTTTTCGAAACCCTTCAAATAGGAGATGACTGAAATGCAAAAATCTAACAAGTTGGATCAAATATTTTTAAAACTTTGCAATAAGCATTTGCAATTTAAATCCGCGTACTTGGCTACTACTGAAATCAAATTAACTTTCAAGTAGTTCCGGTTGGTAGCTCATTTTGTTTTAAAAAGATAGACATAAATTTAAATCTCACCGGCAAAACCACTCTGAATCTCAATATTGAAGATCTTGATTTGCTGAACTATAAGTAAGAAGCAACACATTTCAGAAAGACAGGCAAATGAATTTATTAATAATTGCAAATGGAGTATCTGATTATGATTCTTGGCGACAGGTTTTTGATGAAGATTCTCCTGATCGAGACAAATTTTCTACTTCAATGGTGGCAGGGCCAATAGATGATAATCAAGTAGCAATCGTTGCCTATGGGGTTGACATGGAAGGTATGGCGGCATTCATGGGGGCTCCTAAATTTGAAGAACGAACAAGTTCTGTGCAAGGTGGGGTAACGATTTATGAGATCTCTGAATTAACCCCATAGAGTCAGAAACTAGAAATAGTTATTGAAATTTCAGATTTCACCAGTTTTTGAAGAGATAGTGGGATCAAGGTGATGATAATCACCGGCTTCTTCTGCATAAATATTTAACTCTGTGATTAGTCCTGTGGGTTGGTCAAGACATCCAGCAGGTACCGCAAAAAAATCTTCACGCGTAGTATCAGACCAAAGAAGTGAAGATCCACATTTTGAACAAAATCCATACCGAACAGTTGAGGTTCGTTGATACCAATTTAATGTTTCTTTTTTTTCAAAAAATATGTCTTTAATTAAAACTGCAGTTGCCGCCATGTGATGGCCTGTAAAGCGCCGGCATGGCTCGCAATGACAGTTGACTACATTTCGTAAAGGGCCAGTGATCCGATAACGAACCCCTCCACATATGCACCCACCGGTAGCAGTTATCTTTTCGTTATTTGTCATAAACAAAGCGTGACACAATCACCTATCTTCTGGAAGGATCCTTACTGGCGGCTTCAAGGACACATTTGAATTTATGTAAAGATACAAAATAAGGTATTGAGGTAAACGATGTCAGATTATGCATATAGCAGTGCTATTGAAACAGCATCTGCAATAGCGAATGGTGATGTTTCGAGTCGGGAATTGCTCGAAAGCGCTTTAAATAGAGTTGACCATTTTGATGGACCAATAAATGCGGTTGTGGCTCTTGATGCTGAACGGTCTTTAGAGGCGGCTGATCTTGCTGACCAGGCTGTTGCTGATAACAAACCTTTAGGCCCTTTACATGGAGTTCCGATAACCATAAAAGATAGTTTTCAAACTGAAGGGTTAGTTACTACTTCTGGATCTCCTCAATTAGCTGACTTTTCTCCCAGTCTTGATGCAGATCCAGTGGCTCGCTATAAGTCGGCTGGAGCAATTGTTTATGGAAAAACAAATCTGCCAATTTGGGCTGGAGATGTGCAGACATACAACAAAGTTTATGGAACAACTAATAACCCTTATGACATTGAAAGAACTCCTGGTGGTTCTTCAGGTGGTTCAGGAGCTTCTCTAGCTGCGGGTTACACCCCACTTGAGTTGGGTTCAGATATTGGGGGTTCAATCCGGATTCCAAGCCATTGGTCCGGAGTGTGTGGGCATAAACCAAGTTATGGAATTGTTTCTGGACTCGGTCAAATTCCTGGAATGCCTGGGACTCTAAGCCAAGCCGATATAGCAGTTGTTGGTCCTATGGCTCGAGACGTTGACGATCTTGAACTTGCACTTGATTTGCTTGCTGGGCCTAACGATTGGAATCAAACTGCATATTCTTTAAATTTGCCTACTCCTCGGCATAAAAATATTTCTGACTTTCGTATAGGTGTTTGGATAGATGAAGAAACTGCACCAGTCAGCGGTGCATATAAAAATCTTCTCTTAAATGCAGCAAGTACTTTAGAAAATGCCGGCGCCTACGTTAGTTATGAGGCAAAACCAGATTTTTCTTTTGAAAAATCTATCGATACCTTCTGGAGACTTCTTTCAGCTGCTGAAGCAGGGACTTGGACTCTTTCTGAACTTGAAGAAATTGCTGAAAAACAAAAATCTCCACAGGGTGAACTCGGTATTTGGCACGCTGCTTTGCGTCATCGTGAGTGGTTAAGTTGGAATGAAAGAAGAATGCAACAACGAGCAAAGTGGCGAGAGTTCTTCTTTGACTTTGATGCGGTGTTACTTCCAGTAACGCTTGGTGAAGCTATTCCACATGATCATTCTTCACCGTTTACTCTTAGAAAAATTTTAGTTGATGGTATTGAGCGGTCATATAGCGATCAAATGAAATGGATGGGCCTTACAGGAGTTTCTTGGTTGCCTGCGACTGTCGTGCCAGTGGGAATGATTGATGGTTTACCTGTTGGAGTTCAAATCGCTGGACCGTTTCTTGAAGATCGCACTTCTTTAGCGGTCGGTCGATTTTTATTAAAAGAACTTGGTGGATTTAAGAAACCTAATGATTTTTAGCAACTCAGTCATACCAGTTGATGGCTGACCGCATTGTGGCTTCGAATTCCTCGAAGCTCATTGCTGTTTTAGTGGCATCAATTAACTGCGCGTCTTCTCCAACCAATGTCCGAAATGGTGCTGATGGGTTGGTTGCCGCATTAACGATGGCATCAGCAACCAACTGAGGGTCTGGGCGCACACCGTTCCCGTCAAGGCTTGTTAGCGATTCTCTAAATTCTTGGGCTCGCTGTTCTTGAGGTGAACCGGCCCAACTTTCCGGTCTAATGATGTTGTCAAAAAATCCTGTTTGAAACCTTCCGGGTTCTATTAGGTGAATACGGATTCCTAATTGTGATACTTCAAAGTGTGCAGCTTCGCTTAATGCTTCAAGTGCATATTTTGATGCTGAATATGCCCCGCTGTAAGGAGACGCCACTCTTCCAGCGATACTGCTGACATTGACAATTACGCCACTTCCGCGACTGCTCCATGTTGGGATTACTGCTCTCATTGTTCGTAATGGCCCCAAAACATTAGTTTCGAGTTGTTGCAGCATTAATTCATCGTCAATTTGTTCTATTGCTGCTTGTACTTCAAATCCGGCGTTATTGATAAGAACGTCAATTTCGTCTGGATGTTCAATACATGCCGCAATTGATTCGAGGCTAGTCACATCTAACTGTTTTATTTCAAGAGAAAGTTGCTCTTTTTCTGTAATTTCTAATAGTTCTTCACCTTTGGAAAGGTTTCTCATTGTTGCAACTACGTGATGCCCGTTTCGAGCTAGAGACAATGCTGCTAATTTCCCAAAACCACTATTGCTTCCTGTTATAAGTACCTGTGCCATTTAGTCACTCTAGTGGAGATATCGAATGCTTAAGAGTTGTGTGAAAGTGGATCTGAAAGAGTAATCATTCCATCTGGAGTAGCAAGTTGATTAACGAGTTCACTTTTGCGAAATGGTGGTAGCCAACTATTTAAGTTTTGGATTGCTTCTGTCATTAAAGGGTGTTCAGTAAGTGGATTTTGTTCATTTGGATCATTTTTAAGATCGAAATAAATTGCGGGGTATCCTCCAAATTTTACAAGTTTTGTATTTTCTGTTCGCTCAACCACGAGATGACATTTATCAAGAGGTAAATCAATCATGTTTGCAAATATTCGGTAGTCAAATTCCCAATGAGTTCTGTCTCTCCATTTGGAAGCCTTTCCTTCTTCTAAAAATGGTTTTAAAGACCGTCCTTGACATTGTTCTGGAATTGGTAGATCCGCTAAATCGAGAAGAGTTGGCATGATGTCAACATTTTCTGTGAATTCTTCAATTACTTGTCCTTTTGGTCCGTTTATTTGGGGGCTACGAATAATCAGAGGTATGTGGAAAGCTTGATCGTGAAAACCCATTTTTGAAAATAAATCATGATCTCCGAGCATTTCTCCATGATCGGAAGTAATAGCAACCACCGTGTGATCTTCTACTGGGGATACAGCTTCTAAAAGTCTGCCGATTTGGTTATCGACTTCTGTGACCATTCCGTAATAAGTTGCACGAACTTGTTGAACTTCTTTCGGATCATCTGGGATGTCTAAGAAACGTAATTGAGTGAGAGTGTTAAGGAAAGGGTGGCTTATATCTCCTTTTAGGAGTGGGTCAGGGACTTCTTGAGGGTCATACATGTCATTAAACGGTGCAGGTACGTGAAATGGAGGGTGTGGTCGGTAGAGAGAAACATGAAGAAACCATGGTTCGGGAAGATTTTCTAATTTTTCTATGACTTTTTCTATGACGAACGCTGTTTCCGTTTCGTCTGCAGAGAAAGTTGAAGGGGGCCAAGTTTGCCCTTTCCCTTCCGGTATGGATACGTCTTCTCTTGGTTTTAGAAACTTTTCACGATCAGATATGTCATGGCCTTTTTCTTTAAGCCACTGGTACCAAGATTCTCTTTCTTCAGGTAGTTCAAGAGCGACCGTAAATCCAGGCAGAGGGCCTTCATAGGTAGATAGTCGAGGATCGTCAGCATCATTTACAGTTCGTGGGTCAATTGTCGTATCGGTGTGTCCAAAGAGTTGAGGGTCGTAACCGCCTGCTCGTGCTTCTAAAGCTAAATTAGTTAAATCTGCATCAAGGGGGGTTCCGTTAAAAACAACTCGGTTGGTGTGTTGATATGTCCCCGTCAATAAGCAAGCGCGACTAGGTGCACAAGGTGAGGCTTGCGTATGGTGAGCTCTAAAAAGAGTTCCTTCTGCAGCGAATTTATCGAGATTTGGGGTCTGTATAAGTGAGTTTCCGAATGCGCCTAAACTGTCAGCTCTCCACTGATCAATCGTTACTAAGAGAATGTTTGGTAATGGTCCCACTCGCGCATTGTGTCACATCATTTCTCTTTTAAAAGTATTTTGTGAAATATTTTTTTCATATTAAAGACAATGAACAATAAATCTCTCTGATTGAGTTAGGGTCGCGCCGATGAAGCGGATACAAAATATGCCCTCCGGACGGTCTTTAGGTTTGTTAATGGCTGGAACTGGAATGTTTTTAGTTTCGAGTGACTCTTTATTTATTCGAATTGCACAACCCTCAAGTGGCTGGACAATTGCGTTTATGGCCGGCGTGTGGTCTGTCCCTGTAGTAGCAATCGCTGCATGGCGAACATATGGCAATCAACTTTTTCATGAAATAAGAAAGCATTTAAAAATACTCTGCTTTACAGGATTGCTTGCTTCTTTTAGCACCACCGCTTTCACTATTTCTGTGACTCTCACTGATGTATCAAATGTGGTAGCTATCCTGGCAGCTGCACCAATTTTGGCAGCATTTTTCGCCCGCTTAACTATTAGCGAACACACTTCCCGGCGCACGTGGAAATCAATCGCTGGCACTGCCGTTGGGGTTCTTGTAATTGTTGGTGGATCCATGTCCGGAGGTGGAATTGGCGGAGATCTTTTAGCTCTTGCCGGAATTAGTGGGTATGCATTTAACCTCACAATTTGGCGCCGTTACCCAGATTTGCCACGAATACTTGTTGTACTTGCAGCAGCAATTTTTATCGTAATTGTTACTTCTATTCCTGCCGCTCCTTCAAAGATGGATAGTGATGCGTTTTTAGCAACTTTAGCCATGGGTGCATCATTCGGTCCTTTAGCGCGATTCTTACTAGCTAGCTCTACCCGATACGCGCCCGCTGCAGAAGTTAGTTTGTTTACTCCCATTGAAACTGTTTGTGCTTCTATCTGGGCTTGGCTTTTCTTTAGCGAAATTCCAACTGACGCAACCATCATTGGAGCGGTTGTTATTGTCGGTGCTGTTACTTATGGGATTACTGGACCAGCATCTGAAGTTGTTCCAGAATTAGATCCTCATCCTTAAATTAAACAGTGCCGCGAGTTAAATGCTGAGCCAATGCGTCACGTGCAGAGGAACTAGGAGCGCTTTCTATTAAACGTACTATCGACTCGCGACGTCCCAAAATTGATAAAAGATCAACAGCCAAAGTGTCCGCAAGACATAAGAGGTCAAGACGTGATCCTTCAGTAAGTGGATCTGCAATAAGACCATCCACAGTTGGTCCGGAAGAAAGTTCAGCTCGAAGTAGTTTCAAAGCTGCATTTTCTAACTCATCAAGAGCATCTAAAGCTTGTAATACATGCGTTGCTTGATCGTCGCTTAACACTCTACAATTCTGCTCTATCTTGTCGTTGCTATCGGGGATACTTCAACAACGATGCATTACGGTAATCACATGGATTTAAATAATGTTCAAGAGCTTGTAGAAAGTTTATATGGGGAGATGGATAGAGAGCGTGGGCTTCCTCCAACTGTCGCTTGGCTTTGTGAAGAAGTTGGCGAACTTGCTCAAGCGGTTCGAAAAGGTTCTAAAGAAGAACAACTTCATGAACTAGGTGACGTGTTGGCTT
>CAJXEU010000028.1 GCA_913052525.1 uncultured Actinomycetes bacterium | reverse complement strand
AAATTAGGAAATCTTGTTGCTTCTAGTTCTGGAGACGAACAAGCTCGATCTCTAAAAGCCTTAGGTGAAGCTCAATCACGCTTTGAACAAATCGGCGGCTACTCGACAGAGTCCGATGCTCACCGCATCCTCTCTGGTCTCGGTTTCAGTTCGGATGATCATGAACGACCAATGGGTGAGATGTCTGGAGGGTGGAGAATGAGAATTGCTCTTGCCAGACTCCTACTCTCATCTCCTGATCTTTTAATTATGGACGAGCCGACAAACCATTTAGATATCGATTCAGTCAACTGGCTTGAAGATCATTTAAAAAACTGGCATAAAGGGCTCTTATTTGTTAGCCACGATAGGGACTTCATAGATGGTGTCGCTAATCGAATATTAGAACTTTCTGGTACCCATGTTTCTGAATATGTAGGAGGTTTCGCAGATTTCGTTGTAGCCCGAGAGGAACTACTTGCCTCACAGCGCGCAACAGCAGCACAACAAACTCGCCAAATAGCAAAGACAGAGCAATTCATTGAACGATTCCGATATAAGGCAACCAAAGCTAGGCAAGTACAGAGCAGAATCAAAGCATTAGAAAAGATGGAAAGAATCGTTGTAGAAGACGTTGGAGATCAAAAAATTCGATTTGGATTTCCTTCTCCTCGCCGTTCATCACGGTTGGTGGCCGAACTTAGTGGTGTTACAGCTGGTTATGAAAAGGAAATTGTTTTACAAGAAGTTTCTTTTTCTATCGAACGCGGAAGCACGGTTGCTCTAGTCGGGCCAAATGGTGCTGGGAAAACTACTCTGGTGAAACTACTTACTGATCAATTACCACCTTTAAAAGGTAATTTAAAGCTTGGAACTAACGTTGACCTATCAAGTTTTAACCAGTTGCAAACAGAAATTCTTGATGAGAAAAGAACAGTACTTGAAGAGTTGAGAACGGTGCCAGGGGTTGAAGTCGATGGCCGTAACCTTCGAACTTATTTGGCTTCTTTTGGATTTCGTGAAGAAGCAGCAGATCGGAAGGTGGGTGATCTCTCCGGAGGAGAACAAACTCGATTGGCCCTAGCTAAAACTTTAGCTGTGCCGGTAAATCTACTTATCCTAGATGAGCCCACTAACCATCTTGATCTACCTAGTTGTGATGTTTTAGAAGATGCTTTAAACGTTTACCCAGGCACTGTGATTTTAATAACTCACGACAGGCATCTGATTCGCTCTGTTGCTGACTCGCTTATAGAAGTACGTGATGGTAGGACTTCTTGGCATGACGGAGTTCCAGACCATGTTCTATTCCCCACGCAAGAAAATTCTTCAAAGTCTGTTGAAAATTCTTCACCAAAAACCACTCCTTCTACAAAGAAGAAACCTAACGACGCCGAGACTACGTTAAAACGGCGTATACAGAAAGTTGAACAGGAATGGGAAATAGCTGAATCCGAAGTTCTAACAACTCAAGGAGCTCTCGCTGATCCTGACCTTTACCAAGACACCGAAAGTGTTGATATGGCGGTTGCTGTCCATAATGCTGCGAAAGACGAAGCTGCTCGCCTCATGGCTCTATGGGAAAAGTTGAGTAGTTCACTGAATGAACCCAAGTAAGTGAATTAACAATCCATATACCTGTTATTCATTTCTTCGGGCTACTGTCGTCCTTATGCGTATTTTGGTAACTAATGATGACGGTATTGACTCTTTAGGCCTCCACGAGTTAGCTCGTTCATTAAAGGGTCTTGGTGACGTGACCGTAGTTGCTCCTGACAGAGAATACTCAGGCGCAGGTGCAGCTCTGGGTTCTGTGCACCTTATTCGCCCAGAAGTTCATGATGCGCACATAGACGGAATAGAAACTTCATGGTCTGTGAGTGGGCCCCCCGGGCTTTGTGTTATTTATGCTCGTCTCGGCTTATTTGGAGATCCTTTCGACTTAGTGGTCTCCGGAATCAATCCAGGAATAAATGTAGGTAGATCTGTCTATCATTCGGGAACTATCGGAGCTGCACTTACCGCGCGTAACGGCGGCATAACCGGTATTGCCATTAGTCAAGCTGTTACCGATTGGGGGGTTGAAGGCCAAGCTTCTGATGAGGTTCTCGATAAACAAATATGGAGCTCAGCTGCAGAAGTAGCCAGAATTGTTACTTCTTCAGTTATTGAAAGTCCACCTTCAGAAGCTTCTGTTCTTAATGTTAATATTCCAAACTTGCCATTAAATGAAATAGCAGGATGGCGTAGCACTAAAGTTGGATTTGAACCAATGCGTTCTTTATCCAAAGCGGAACTTACTTCAAAACCAGGTCATGCAGGAAGTTACAAAGTGGATATGAACTGGGGAGACCCATCACCGTTGCCCGGAGATACTGATGGTGGAGCAGTCATGGAAGATCATGTAAGTCTTACTTGGCTGGGTTATATTCCCACTCAAACGCCTCCTCAAAATGACCCTGTCGCACAAGCTTTAGACAAACTTTTTACACAATAAGACTTCAGGATGGTCCGTAACTCTGATCAGGAAGTCTGGTATGTCGCTTACGGATCCAACCTTCTCACCGCACGAATGTTGGCATACTTAGAAGGGTCCACCGAAGACTCTCTCTGGGGGAAACACAGGGGTGCAAAAGATCCAACATTTCCACGAGATGCTCAAAAAATAGAAGTACCGTATCCCATTCGATTTGGTGGATATAGCCAACGTTGGAAAGGAGGAGTGGCCTGGTGTCCACATAAGGTTCTCTCAGGAAAAGAAATTGCTCCAATTGGACGTGCTTGGCGTATAACTCGGGGACAACTCGCAGACATCGTCGCTCAAGAAAACCGTAAAGAAACAAAGGAAATATCTATTCCAGATAATTTCCCAAAACCGGGTGAAGCATTCAAAACCAATGATGGGTTGATTGATCTACTTATTTCTTTAGATCAGATTGTCGGGGTTCCGGCAGTTACTCTTGGATCGAGTAGCCCACCACCACCTGGGCCTCCAAGCCCGTCTTATCGTGCAGTGTTGGTGGCCGGCATGAGTGAAATGGGTTTAACCAGTGCAGAAATTATGGAATATCTTTCTGTTCTTGAAACTTAAAGCGTGAAAAACTCTTTTACCGCGGGCAGACTATGAGTATGAAAATTGTTGTCTTGCATCAAAGCCGTACCGGAAACACAAAGAGAGCTGCTGAACTGATTGGAGGCGCTGTCCAGTCTTCAGGGGCGTCAGTTGCTGTTCGACCAGTAAGTAATATTGATTACAAAGAGTTAGCTGATGCTGATCTAATTTTTGTTGGAACTTGGGTAGATGGTCTGATACTTCTAGGACACCGTCCAGGAGATTCTGGAAAAATAAAAAAGGTTCCAAAACTATGGAATAAAAAAGTTGTAGCTTTTATGACTCATGCTATAAACCCAGGAAACGCTGCGGAAAAGATGTCTTCTTTACTTGAAGAACATGGAGCTACCGTCATTGCTGCTCGTTCCCTCAACCGGCACAAACTTGAATTAGAAGCGCCCGCTTTTGCAAATGAAGTGCTCTCACTTGTCGACGCTTAAAAATTCTTCTCACTGTTGTTACGTAAAGCGAGCAACCCATCAACCGCAAATAGTGCTACCGCAGCCCAGATAATGGAGTAACCCACTAATTCACCTTGGGCTATTACCTCACCATAAACGACCACTCCAAGAATGAGTTGTGTCGTAGGTGCCACATATTGCATCATCCCCAGCACTCCAAGAGGAACTTTTTGTACCGCAACAGCAAAAAACAGAAGCGGTACAGATGTTGCAATGCCTGTTGAAATTAGCCAGATACTATCTGCAGGTACCGACAGTCCCATAGCTCCATAACCGTCAATTCCTCTAAGAACTAGGTAGATGAGAGCTGGGATGGACATGAACATAACTTCGACAGTCAAAGTATTAAGCGCAGGACGATTAACTTTTGATTTCACTAGTCCATAAAAACCAAAACTTGTGGCGAGATACAAGGCGACAACAGGGATTGAACCAACCGCGACAGTTAAGACGACAACGCCAGCTACTGCGAACCCGATTGACATTTTCTGGAATGAACGAAATTTCTCTCCGAGAAACAAGTAGCCAAGCAAAACGTTAACTAATGGGTTCATGAAATAACCGAGACTTGCTTCTACGACTTGACCGTCCCCGATAGCCCAAACAAATACAAGCCAGTTTGTAGATAAAAGACCTGCTGCGGTTATTTGTAAAAATCTTTGCCTGCGGTCTCTTAAAAGATCCTTTATCTCATGCCATGAATGTCTAGCTAAATGAACTCCAGAGAGAAGAATAAACGTCCATACCATGCGGAAACAAGTGACATCTAAAGAGGGAATATGATTAAGTTGCTTCCAATAAACTGGCGTAAATCCCCACCAGATATAAGCCCCCAATCCAAAAGCAATTCCGCGTTTCATGAGTAAAGTCTCTCTGCTTGGATGTGTAGGACTATCTCTGCTTGATTTAGGTTGCTAAGAAACATTATTTAGACGATTCAATAGGTTTAGTGACGACCTGAGAAAGAGCAATCATAACAACTGCTATTCCAAGTACTTGTAACCCTCCAAGTTTTTCTTCAACCAAAATCCAAGCATAAATCGGAGCGATTACCGTAAATAAAAGATTAACGAGACCCATCGTTACAAGTGGGACATACGCATGTGCATAGTTTGCAAGCCAATGTCCTGCACCAGGAAGTAATGCCATGAGAACTACTGGCCACCACTCATTTCCTGCTGGTGGGCTTATGCCATGTCCGAAAGCAAAAGCAAACGGGACAATAGTTACAGCAGCCGCAAGAGTGAGTCCTAATTGGTAGACCATTGAATCAAGCTCTGCACGAGTTTGCTTAGAAATAACGTAATACGCGCTAAATAAAAGCATGCCTATAAGGGCTAATAGGTCTCCTTGGCGTGTAGCTACACCAGTCGTGTCTGAAGTATAAGTAAAGAAAGCTACCCCACCCATTGCTATCAGCGACCAGAAATAAACTGTTTTGAGCGGTTTCTCCCCAAAAAGGGGGCCTGCTACACCAAGAAGTACAACAGGCTGAAGCGCTCCGATCATTACGGCGTTTGCAGCGCTTGTTCTTCGCATAGCCATAACGAAAAAAACTAAATTGACTCCGAAAACTATTCCACCTTTTAACGAGCTTCGAAGCTCACTTTTTCCGAGCTTTCCACCAGTTAGTCGCATCGCTACCCAGTAACCGAAAGCTGCCGCTAATAATCTCCAGAAAATAAAAGTCATTTCAGGTAGGTCTGAAATCTTTACGATGCTTGGGCCAGACGCAAGTAAGAAAACAGAAAGTAATGCAGCTCCTCTACCAATAATTACTTTTTGCTGCATCGTCTCAGCCTCTCATGACTTATAGCCAATGCCCGAACCCGCCGCAAAGGTTATATAACTTCTAAAATTATTCTTATGAGTTCTAAAACTTTTGGTCTTTTGTTGAATGACGAAATTGATGGGTCTTTGTACAAAAACTATGGTGGGTACCAAAAAAAATTTTCTAACCTTCTTACCGCTGACGAAGAGGCCGTGAGAATTTCTGTATATGACGTGATGAAAGGTCAACTACCTAAAGACCCTTTTGAACAACAAGGCTGGTTAGTTGGAGGTTCTCGTTCTTCAATTACAGCTTTAGAGCCGTGGATGTTTGATCTTTTTGATTTTCTGCGTGAGTTGGACATCAACAAAGTTCCGACAGTAGGAATTTGTTTCGGGCATCAAGCATTAGCTCATACTTTAGGTGGAGAAGTAAAACGACGAGATGTTTGGGGGTTAGGAGCGCAACCAATAAATATTCATTGTGTGAAACCATGGATGATTCCACAATTGAGTTCTCCCATCATCTCTTTTTGTCATGAAGACGAAGTGACGAAACTACCAGAAGGGGGAAAGTTAGTAGGAGGTAACGAAAGTTGTGAAATAGCAATGTTCACTAAAGGTGACCACATTTTTTCTATGCAACCTCATCCTGAATTTTCAAATGAATTCACTCGAGATCTCTATTGTGAGTGGAGCCACCTCTTTGATGATTCTTCTTTGGAGACCGCTAATAATTCTCTTGAATCCCCATCAGATCGTCTTATTATTGCTGCTTGGATAAGGGAGTTCTTCTCTTATCCAAGAGCCTGATTTTGCGCTTTCTGAAGTGCAATTGATAATTGGTTAGTCCACGCGGCAAGTTCACTTCTTTTTGCTTTTGATTCAGGTGGACGGATCGCTTCACCTACAACCACTTGAACTTTTTTAGGTCGAGGAAACTTAGCCCCTGAAGGTAGCGCCTCTTCTGTTCCACGTATGCCTACTGGAACGACAGTTGACCCAGTTTTAGCCGCTAAATAGGCGGTTCCATCAAATAACTCTGCGATTTGAGATCCTTCATGTCGAGTGCCTTCAGGGAAAACAAGAACAATATTTCCTTCTGATAAAAGATTCCTAGCTATACGTATTGATTCTCGATCAGCCGCTCCACGTCGAACCGGAAACCCTCCTAAAGATGCTAAAGCCCATGCCAAGGGGCGAGATTTAAACAAACTCTCTTTAGCCAAAGAGCGCATACGACGGCGCATTAGAGGCGCCATCAAGAGTCCATCCAGATTTGAGCGGTGCACTGGAGCAAGAATAGTAGGTCCGTCTTTGGGAATATTTTTACGTCCGGTGGTCTTAACTCGAAAATAAGGCCACATGATTCCCAAAATTGCTGTACGAATCAGTGCATAGAACGGCAACGCTGTCCATGCTTCGCTAACTCGTGTAGCTCGCTCTTGGTATTCCGTAGCCATAATATTTCAACTTACGCTGTTGGGGTGAGAAACAGTTGAATTTCGATAAGGCCATTGTCTGCAACAGATACAACTATGGGGGCAGTTGGTACTTCTACTCCAAAATCACTGAAAACCATTGGAAACTGTCCAGTAACAGTAATAATTTGTCCAATTCTCTGAGCAACAAGATCTACGGAAACTTCTTGAGTTACACCTTTGATTGTCAACTCTCCTACTGCTGAAATTGGGTGTTCTATTCTTTCTGCTTCTGGATCATCAAGTGTTAATGGGCCAACCAAAGAAAATACGGCATTTGGATGATTCTGAACATCTAATGCTTCATAAACATTGTCATCTCGCCAATTACGATCTGTAGTGATTTGAGAAAGGTCTGCTGTTATTTCAGCACTTAAAAGAGCCGTTTCAGAGAATTCTAAAGTTCCACTTACAATTGGAGTTCTACCGACTGCCGTAGTTTTTCCTATCCCTTGAGCTAATTCTTCCTCTATGCGAAATCCAACGTAGGTGCTAGAGAAGTCCTCAAAAGACCCAATTGTGGTATTCACCATCCAAGATCCTTCAACACTTATATCTGCTTCAGTAGTTGTGGTTACAACTTGAGTTGTGGTTGTTGAATTTTCGTTTGTAGTCGATGGAGTAGTTGTAGTTGAAGGAATAATTGTAGTTGAAGGAATAGTTGTAGTGGTCTGTGCAGCTTCGGCAATTGCAGCTGCGGCTTGTGCATCAGGAGGAGGCGGTGCATCATCTCGAAATAAGAAGAACCAAATAGCAACGACCACAAGAACAACGAGAAGCGGAATACCGATAAGAAGTTTTTTTCGCATATTTATAAGACTAAACCTAAATTTCTTCAATATTCCGACTGTTCAGATTTTCCTCTAAACTGCAGTTATGTTTCTAAAACGGCCCTTATTGGTTTGTATTCTAATTTCTTGTTCTATTGCCGCAGCTTGCAGCGCGTCAACAAGTGAAGGGGCTGAAAGTCTTTCATCACCAACAACCACCAAAACCCCTGCAACAACAGAAGCGCCAACAACCACCAAAACCCCTGCAACAACAGAAGCGCCAACAACCACTATTGATCCAAGTGCTGTGGAAGACGCTTTACAACTTGAGAACTACATTGCTCAAGCTGCTTCCTTTAGCCAGTCTGATGCTGCTTGGCTTCTTCCAACAGATTTAACCCCGAAAGCAGGCGGTGCACCCGGGTACACCCGCTACGTGTTTCGTGAAACATCTAATGGAGTTGTCCCAACTCTTGTAGAGGGACCGATTGGGGCACAAACTCGTTGCGACCAGCCATCTCTTCCTTGCTCTTATCTTGATTTAGTTGATCTTAAAAATAGTGGAGACAATCCTCCTTCCGAGTTGAATATGTCCCAAGGCGACTTAAACGTTCTTGTAGATCAACTTGATACTTTGTCTACGTTTGCTTTGTCCTACACAGATGTGGATACTGCCTGCAGTGACGGGTTTATTTCAGATCAAATCCAAACCCCAAATATGGGATCACATTTTTATAAACCCGAATTTGTAGCCGATGGAATATTTGATCCGGCTAAACCTGAGATTCTTATTTATGCCCCAGCAGATGGCTCTCTTCATCAAGGATCGTTGGGTAGATGCAGAAATGGTGTATGGGAGGGACCATCAGTAGTACTTACGGGTACGGCTTTTATTCTTCCTCCGAATGCTTTTGGCTCTGACCATCCGGAAGCTTTCGTTAGTGATCTTGATAACTGGCATGCTCATTTTAATCTTTGTCGGGGAAGAAGTACTGGGTCTGACTCGTTTGTCACTAAACAGGAATGTGAAGCTTCAGGTGGGAATTGGAACGATGCTATTGGATGGATGCTTCATGCTTGGGTTGTTCCTGACTTTGACAGCCAACTCGGGGTTTTCTCTATGTGGAATTCTTCTATCGCTCCAGTTAGCACTAGCTCTCAAATAGCAGGTGACCGTCTTGTCCGAGGTTCGGATTTCCCGGAAGGAGCTCAACAATCTTTAATTTCAAATTTTGCCTTTGATCCAGTTATTGAAGTTGATGTTGGACAGAGTGTTTTCTTCAACAACAGTGACTCCGTCCCACATACAGTTAGTGCCGGTACCCCTGATGCCCCAAATCTGAACACTTTTGATTCTGGGCTGCTCAATCCAGGAGATAACTACGAACTCGATACGAGTCAAGCAGGATCATTTACTTTTTTCTGTGCTCTTCATCCTGACATGACTGCAACTGTAATTGTTGGTTGACGCAGAGTCCTCTAATGATAATTTCAGCGAACAAGCTATTTCTAATTTCGACTCTTTCTTTAATAATTCTTGGGGCTTGTAGCAATAGCACAGACCCTATTTCCTCTCTCGACTCTGAAGTCCTAAGCTCAACCACAACCACCGCAACACCACCCACCACCACTGGGGGCAACGGTGGCCAATCGAGTGGAGTAGATGCCGGAAAGGGCCGGCCGGACGACAGGTACGCCTGCAATTTCGATTCCTTGGGTTACTGCATATTCACGGGGACTCCGCATCAAACCGGACTCGATCCGGGGACCGATGACATCGTCGATCGTGACGGGAACTTCCTCTTTTCGGCAAACGAGGCAGTGGCGGTGAATGCCCAGGGTGAAGCACTCCAGGCGAGAGGAACGCCCGCCTTTGACGGAGATGACCTTCAGAGGTCCTCACAAGACGGACTAGGCGAAGACGAGAAAGCCTTCCAGAGAGTCATGGCAATCATGTTCCCAATCCGCAATGTCCTCATGTACGACATCGCGGTAGTCACCCAAACCGAATGGGATCTCCTCGTCAGCGAACTCGAACAGAGGGAGATCAAAGAAACAACCTTCACTTCAGGGCCGACACCCAAAGACAACTACTACGGGCGGCAGGGCGTCTTCGACCTTGCGAAAAACCCAGGAGGTAGGGACATCCATCATGACGTCATGAAGTTTTTGGAAGAAGCAGGCCTGTACTTGCTCTGCCACGT
>CAJXEU010000027.1 GCA_913052525.1 uncultured Actinomycetes bacterium | reverse complement strand
TGGAAGAAGCAGGTCTGTACTTGCTCTGCCACGTGACGACAAATGACTTCGGGGAGATGCTTCAGGAAACCCATCCTGAAGGTCATGACCCCTGCGGAGACGCAGGGATTGCGACGAAGATTCCCTTCCCCCATCTGATGTCTTCGACCACTGCGGCTACTACCGCAACCACCGCAGCACCAACCACAACGACGCTTGCTCCTGAGCCCCCTTCCATCTCTGATTTGCTTGATGCCTCCTACCCTTTGAATATTGCCCATGCGGGAGGAGATCAGGATTACCCACACTCAACCATGTATGCCTTTCAACAAGCAGTAATAGAGGGCGTAGACATGTTAGAGATGGATGTTCGTATCACTGCCGATGGAGTTTTAGTGGTCCATCATGATGAAACTGTTGATGGAACCACTGGGGTTTCTGGGATTGTCTCAGAAATGAATGTTGGTGAGTTGCAACTTTTAGATAATGCATGGTGGTGGTCTCCTACTTGTTGGCCTTGCCGAGATCTCAACGGAGACGACTACCCGCTTCGAGGTGTACGTACTGGTGACGTACCTCCTCCAGATGGTTTCACTTCAGAAGATTTCCGTATCGAAACTTTTTTTGACATCGCTTCAGCATTTCCGGAAATGCCGTTGGATATTGAGATAAAAGATGAAGGTGCTCTTGCTTCAGAAGCTATCGCTGCTCTGATTTCTGATATTGATGCCCTTGATCGACGTGATTCTGTAATCGTGGCTTCTTTTTCTTCGGATGTTATTGCAGAATTCAAACAAGCCGCTCCGGATATTTCCACTAGTCCCGGAACAGATGAAATGGTTGCTTGGGTTCTAAATGGAGAACCCCTCGGAGATCATGCAGTGGTTCAAGTTCCTCCGTTTTATGGGGAAGTTGAAGTTTTAGTTCCTAGTTTTTTTGAGGCTGCGGAAACAGCGAGTGTTGATGTGTGGGTTTGGATGAGTGATACCTCGCAAGAAACTTACAATTACTATCTCGAGCTTGTATCTATGGGTGCAGACGGAATAATTAATGGGAGACCAGAAGCCATGACACGAGTCTCTTCAGGGTCGTAGAGATACTCTTGATTCAGTAACCCTTAACAACCATTGAGTCAATAACCTAAACTCCCTGTTCTTATCTCTTCAATAGCTGAGTCATCTCCTGAGATTTCTACTAATGCTTTATCACGTCGCCCAGTTATAAACATCGCTATCTCTATAGGTTCTCCGATTAAAGTTGCTGGTCGACCAGATTTGTTGATATGCGTTGTTTCTCCGGATGGCCTACACAGAGTTAAATCAATGTCTTCAAGTTTACGTGTCATCAAATGTGCTGAACGCTTTTGAATCTTCCAAATAATTTCTTGAAGTTCATCTAGATTTTGTCGTTCTTCCCATTCGCCGAATGCCCGGCGGATGTCTTCATGATGAACAGTGTATTCAAGAACATTTATCTGTCCATCGATTCGTTTCAAAGGTAACGGTGGGCCTTTTCGTAACTTTTTAATTAAACCATCAAAAGACGTTGCTGCTAATCGCTTCGTAGTTCTCTCTGTACGTTGAGCGAATGCGCCCCCAAATATTATTCCGAGAGCTGCTATCGGTTTGCGTTCTCTTAGAACTAGATGAGCGGCCAAATGTGCGGTAGACCATCCTTCACATAATGTTGGTGCGTCAGGACCTACTACTTCTAATAGGTCGCACAAGTTTTGTCGTTCTATTTGTGCCCAGCGTTGTGCATTCATCTGTTTACTCTGTTGGTGTGCCGATCAAGGTTTCACGTAATTCTCGTTTGAGAAATTTTCCATTTGCGTTACGAGGCAATGCTTCTTCACTAAACCAAATATGTTCTGGAACTTTGAATGATGCTATTAACGTGCGGACATGGTTTTGAAGTTCTTCTGCTGTCAGTTGAGCTCCTGGTAACCGAACGATTGCTACTCCAACGGCTTCGCCAAGTCGCTCATCAGGTACAGCAAACACTGCTGCTTCGGCCACGGAAGGATGTTCATAAATTGCTGCTTCTACTTCGGCTGAATAAACGTTCTCTCCCCCTCGCAGCACCATGTCCTTAGCTCTATCTACGAGAAAAAGGAAACCGTCTTCATCGAGATACCCGATATCTCCGGTATGGAACCAACCATCAGTAAGAATTTCTTCGTTTGCTTCAGGTCGGTTTAAGTATCCACGGAATACATTGCCTCCTCTGACCCATAGTTCTCCCAACTGTCCCGCTTTCTGATCCTCTCCGTTTTCACTCACAATCCGTGATTCAAGAACGGGAACAACAGGTCCGGTAGATTCAGGTTTAGCAGTGAAGAAATGGGCTGAATTCATAGCAATCACACCATTAACCTCAGTGAGTCCGTAACCAGTAGAGGGTCGGCCCTCAATTTTTTCCTCAATTTTGTGTACTAGATCAGGTTGGACTGCAGCACCTCCGCCTCCTAAGTGGCTGAGGCTTGAGGTGTCTCTTTTTTCGAAATCTGGATGATTAATCAACTCTCTAGCCATAGTGGGAACACCAGTAAATGTTGAAGGTCGTTCCTTCTCAATAAGTTCAAGAGCTACTCCCGCATCCCACCGATACATCAGGATCAGCCGACCTCCCTGAGCTGTAATCGGGTGTAAACAACAGTTGCAGCCCGTCACATGAAATAAAGGAACTGCTAGAACAGAACCGGGATTAGATTCCCCAGGTCGTTTGTCTGAACCTGAAGGATTTTCTCCGGCTTCAACTGCTTTGACTCCTGCTGTCAGGCTTACTGTATTCCAAAATCCAAGATTCAAAAGATTGGAGACTGCTCCGCGATGAGTTAAAACAGCGCCCTTTGGTCGACCAGTGGTCCCGGAAGTGTAGAAAATACAAACATCATCTTCAGGACTAATATCAATCTCAGGAAGTGGGGGCAGTTCAGAAGCTTGCTGTATCGCATCTTTCCAATGAATTGAGTCTTCAGGGAGATCTCCCTCTACACGTACACCTATGACGTGAAGCGGGTTTTTTGTTCTTAAACCTTCTAATTCTGGGTGCGCTCTTGCAAGACGCTCTTCATCTGCTATCAAAACTTTTGGAGTACTGTCTGAAAGCCCAAATTCCATTTCAGATCCAGTCCACCAAGCATTCATCCCGACTACAGCAGCCCCAATTTTCAATGTTGCCCAATAGGCAAGAGCCCATTCCGGATAATTTCTCATAGATAAGGCCACTCGATCTCCGTGCCCTACTCCAATAGATACGAGATAGGTGGCTAGCGCATCTACTTCTTGATGTGCTTCTCCATAGCTAATGCGTTCATCGCCATAAATGATGTAATCATTTTCTGCGTAAGCAAGAGAAGCGGCCCACACTAAAGCCATATTTGGTGGAGCAGCGTCATAAACCCGTGTAGGCACGCCTCTTACTTCAACAACTGACCAGGCGAATGGACCACCAGGTCCAGTTAACTCATCCCAAGCTTCTTGATAATGTTCGTCAACTGGTGATTCTTTCACGCTTATTTTCCCCTTCACTGTTTGCAATTAGTAAACTCTAGAGCCGTATTTACTCGCCCGCCTTGACGGGCGGATAGTTTTGCGGCCACGGTAGAGGAATAAAACCTTAACTGGAGTGTGAGCAACATGATTGAAATAGCTTTTGATGATATTGAAGGCCTGCTGGCTGCGGCTACTGAAGAGTGGAGTGGCTGGGGTCCAGAATTTGAAATGACTCAAGAAAAAATCGATGCTTTTGCCGAATTGACGGGCGACCATCAATGGATACATGTTGACGTTGAACGAGCAAAAACAGAAAGCCCTTTTGGTGGACCTATTGCTCATGGGTTCTTCACATTGAGTTTGGTTGCTTCTATAAGTTGGAACGACAAAGTTCGCATCACTGGATTTCGGAATGCAGTGAACTATGGAGCTGACGGCCTACGATTTCTTGCTCCCGTACCTTCCGGGTCAGTACTTCAAGCAAGAAGCCGTCTAAAAGAAGCTCGTGAACATAAAAAAGGAACTCTTGTAGCCTCTCAAGTTGCTATCCATGTTCAAGGCATAGAAGTTCCTTCTGTTCTTTACGATTCCCTTACTCTTTACCAAGGCTAGATAGATAACAGGTAGTAAAGCCTCTCTATAAACGAAGAAGCCTTAACGCCAGTTAGAGTAATTACTAGACCATAGATGTTTTAATTTCAGGAGTTTCTATGTCACCAATTGTGATCCTTAGCGGTGCTCGGACACCAATAGGACGCTTACAAGGCGCTCTTTCTAATCAGGCAGCAACGAGCCTTGGATCAATCACTATCGATGCTGCCTTAAATCGAGCTGAACTAAGCGGTGATCAAGTGGATTTCACTTATTTAGGGAATGTCATTAGCGCCGGAATTGGTCAGGTACCTGCAAGACGTGCCGCCGCAGATGCGGGAATTCCATTAACTTCCCCTTCTACTCTTCTTAATCGTGCTTGCCTCTCAGGGATGCACGCCATCCACCTAGCTAGCCAAATGATTCGTCTTGGTGAAGCCACGGTCGTGGTAGCTGGAGGAATGGAATCAATGAGCAAAGCTCCTCATTTATTGATGCAATCACGTTCGGGGTACCGCATCGGAGATGGGGTCATAGTTGATTCAATGATGTTTGATGGTTTGACTTGCACTATTGAGCATTGCGCCATGGGAGAAGCAACCGAACGCTACGCACAAGAACTTGACTTAAGTAGAGAATCACAAGATACATTTGCTGTCCAGTCCCATGAACGGGCAGCAAAAGCGCAAAAAGATGGCTTATTTGTTGATGAAATCACTCCAGTATCAATGTCTTCAAGACATGGTGACGACATTATTGTTACAGAAGATGAAGGTATTCGCCCTGATATAGACATGTCTTCTCTTGGGCGGCTCTCCCCTGCTTTTGAAGCCAATGGCAACATCACTGCTGGTAATGCTTCTCAGATATCTGATGGTGCAGCAGCAGTCATTGTGACCACTCTGGATCACGCAGATTCTCTAGGCATTGAACCTTTAGCTGAAATTGTTTCACATGGGCAAGTGGCAGGACCTGATACAAGTTTGCTTTTCCAGCCATCTAACGCCATTAAAAAATCTTTACAAAATACTGATCTGAATATTTCTGATCTTGAGCTTTTTGAAATTAATGAAGCTTTTGCTGCAGTAGCGCTTGCTTCAATGCAAGATTTAGGAATTCCAGAAGACATCGTGAATGTGAACGGGGGGGCTATCGCTTTAGGACATCCGATCGGCATGTCAGGTACACGGGTTGCTTTGACTCTTGCACTTGAACTGAAACGACGAGGCGGAGGGCTTGGTGCTGCAGCTTTGTGTGGTGGAGGAGGCCAAGGCGAAGCTTTGGTACTTAAAGTCTAATGTCACTTACCTCTCAAGAAGATCCAGTAGTAAAAATCCATTCAGGTTTAATCAAAGGACGTAACCGGCGCGAAGTTCAAACTTTTTTTGATATTCCCTATGCAGCTCCCCCTGTTGAAGAGTTAAGGTTTGCCCCACCACAGCCACCAATTCCTTGGGAAGGTGTGCTTGATGCTCAACGGCCAGGGAAAGCCGCTCCTCAACTTCCTGGCGAAGGACTCACAAACCGTATTCCTGTTCCTTGGGATGAGGACTGTTTGAAACTTAACGTGACTACTCCAAACGCTGACGACAAAAACCGCCCTGTTTACGTATGGATCCACGGAGGTGGCTATCTTTCTGGTCAAGGAGCTATCCCGTGGTATGACGGAACTTCTTTCGCTTTCAACCACGACATCGTTACTGTCTCAATTAACTACCGTTTAGGAGCTCTAGGTTTCTGCAACCTTGCTTCAAGTTTTCCTGGAGAAACAACTTTTACTTCTTCAGGTTTACATGGAACTATGGACCAAATCGCAGCGCTTGAATGGGTTCAAAAAAATATCTCCATGTTTGGAGGAGATCCTGAGAAAGTGACTATTGGAGGGGAATCAGCTGGGGCCTTTAGTGTTTGCAACTTATTAGCTTCTCCTGTTACTGAGGGGCTTTTTCATCAAGCTATAGCTCAAAGTGGGGCTGCACATCACATCCACAGCCCCGAAGACTCTTCGGCTATAGCCAAAAAATTTCTCACAGAACTTGATAGTCCAACCGCAGATGAGCTCCGGTCAATCCCTGCTTCTAAAATTCTTGAAGCTCAACATCGTGTAATTGATAATGATGGCAACAGAGACTTCGGTGTTGACGCTTTTTATCCCTCGTGGGGAAGTGAAGTTCTTCCGCGGCCCCCGGCTGAACTAATAAATGAAAGTGCGGGCTCTCATATCCCTCTTTTAATTGGCACTAATGAAGATGAAATGTCTCTTTGGGGAATAACTAGTTTTGATGACAAAAACACCGAGAGATACATACAACGAATTACTAAAGATTCAGAAAACTTTAAAAGTGTTTACAGAAAACGTCTCGGTGATGTTAAAGCAGGTTGGCTAGGTTGTGCTATCTCCTCAGATTGGGTTTTCCGAATACCTGCAGTAAGAGTCGCTGAATCTCGAGACCTATTTGATTCCGAAACCTTCATGTATAAATTCTCTTGGGATTCCACTGCATTTGATGGACAGTTGGGAGCTGCACACGCACTAGAAATACCTTTCACATTCAACATGTTAGATAGACCTGGAGTAACTCTCTTTATTGGTACCGGCCCACGACCTGATGCACTTGCCCAAACCATGCACGATGCGTGGGCGTCTTTCATAAAAACTGGGGATCCTTCGACTTCAACACTTGGGGAATGGCCAATTTACAATTCTGAAACCAGAACTGTGATGAATTTTGATGAAGAATGCTCTCTTTTGTTTGATCCGGAAACTGAAGAAAGAACACTCTGGCATCAACTGCGATGACACGAGAAACGCTTCAAACCGACACCAATGGTTTATTAATTCGAAAAAACCCTTTACCAGCTCCAAAGGGTCCTTGGAATACGACAGACATTCTTGATTACGGCGTTTCTGCACATCCAGAAAGAACTGCTCTCAAACATCAAAGAGTGGTACTTAGTTGGAGAGAGTTAGAATCTCGTGTTTCTTTAGTTACGGGCTGGCTTCTAAGTCATGGGGCTTTTACGGGATGTCGCATAGTTGTACAACTTTCAAACAGCACCATTCCAGTTGAAATTTTCTTAGCCTCTCAACGTCTTGGATCTATCTGGGTCGGAGCTAATCCCAATCTCAGTCAAGATGAAACCGAATGGATTCTTCAAGATTGCGACGCAACTCTCTTCATCACCGAACAAGATTATGCGTCAAAAAACTGCAAAACGATTTTTATTGAAACGAATGAAAAAAGTTGGGTGAACCTTTTTGGTTCTTGTAACAAAGTTCCAAAGAAAGAAGTGGATCCACATTCTCCTGCTGCTATTGCCTATACGAGCGGAACAAGCGGGCGCCCAAAAGGAGCAGTTCACAGCCAGCACAATCTTCTCTGGCCAGGAATTTCAAGCAGAGCTCTTTATCCGCCAACAGATAATGAAAAAATTGGAACCGCTTTATCTCTAACGGTCTTGAATATCTTGGTTATAGGTCCTCTCTTTTCTCTCCTACGTGGAACAACTTCAGTTATTTTAAATCCATCTAATGCCGCGAAAATGGCTGAACAACTTCGAGATGCCGAAGTAAACGATCTTCTACTCGTTCCTACACAGGCATACGATCTTGTTCATACACCCTCCGTGAAACCTGAAGACCTTTCGTCTCTTCATCGGGTAGTGATTGGAGCTAGTCATACTCCGCAAGAACTTAGAGACGAGTGGGAGAAGAAATTCGGGTTCCCTTGCACCGTCGGTTACGGACTCTCAGAAGCACCTTCAGGAGTAACACGCCTACGACATGACCGAGAGCACGTTCCAAACGGAGCAGGACATGCGCTTGAACCTATGGAAATAGGAATATTTGATGAAGATGGAAAAGAGATACCAACTGGCGGAGTAGGAGAAATTTGTGTCTTCCCACGTAAAGAAGGACCGTGGCGAGAAGCATGGTCACCAATGCTCGGATACTGGGGTAAATCTAATCAAACAATCAACGCTTTAAAGGGGAATATGCTCCATACCGGCGATATTGGTTCTAAGAACGAAGATGGTCATCTAACTGTCATAGGGAGGCTTAGTGACTTGATCGTTCGTGGTGGAGCAAACATTTACCCCGCGGAAGTAGAAAGAGTGTTTCTTTCATTCTCCTCAGTTGATCAAGTTGCTGTAATTGGAATACCTGATAAACGGCTAGGAGAACGCGTTTGTGTTGCTCTTGTTACACAAAAAGACTTGGATATATCTGAGTTGTCTGAACAAGCCGAAAAACATTTAGCTCACTACAAAGTTCCTGAAGAAATACGCATAGTTCCTTCGTTACCGCGCAATGCTATGGGAAAAGTAGATAGAGAAAAACTCAGACAACTATTCCATTAACTTAAAGGAACTACTGCCGAGTGTGAAAGATGCAGATTAACTCTGTCTGAGATTTTCACCGGTTCTGTCGTAGAGGTTGAAAGTTCAATGTCCCCGATGGCGACTTTGATCAAAGTTCGACCAGCATGAAAAATAGCGGATTTGACTTCCCCAACTATTTCTGTGGTTTCTGAGACTATGGAGATCCCGTCTTCTCGAATCAATACCGTACCCGATCCAGATCCAAGTTTTCCTAGTGCACAATTGCCGGAGGCATCAAGATTTATCAAATTTTCGTGACCGATACATCGAGCCGAAGATTCAGAACCAGGATCTAACCAAACTTCATTTGGGCTGCCTATTCTTTCAATTTTCCCTTCATGCATGATTGCGATCTGATCAGCGATAGAAAACGCCTCGTCATGGTCGTGGGTTACGTAAATTGCGGCTTGGTTCAAATTTCGTAGAAGGTCCGATATGTCAGCTAACAATCGATCTCGGAGTGCACGATCAAGTGAAGCCATAGGTTCATCTAACATCAGAAGCTGTGGTTTAGGAGCAAGAGACCTTGCAAGAGCTACCCGTTGAGCTTCACCACCAGACAAACCTCCGATCTCTCTTTTTTGAAATCCCTCTAAACCAACCATGGCCAATAAATCTTTTACTCTTTGTTGTCGTTCAGTCGTAGCCATTCGAAGAATTTGTAAACCAAAATCGATGTTCTCTTCAACATTTCGATGTGGGAAAAGGGCATGATTCTGGAACATCAACCCAAAACCTCGTTTGTGTGGAGGGACCGTAGTCATATCTTCTTCGTCCCACCAGATTTTTCCAGCTTCTACTTTTTCTAGACCGGCTACTGTTCTCAATAAGGTGCTCTTCCCGCATCCAGAAGGGCCAAGAAGTACAACAATTTCTCCTTCTCCTACTTCAAGGGCACATTCATTAAGTATTCCACTTCCGTCAAATGAAACTTTTATATTCTCAACTCTCAACATTAGAAATCACTCCTAGTCGTTCCCTTGTTAAAAAAAGAGCCTTCAACGAGTATGACCGTCAAGGCAGTAATTGTCATCAACACCACAGCTAACGCCATGGCTTGACCCCGCAAAACCTCTCCAGGAGCTCCAAGTAAACGAAAAAGAACTAAAGGGGCTGTAAGACGATCTGGGTTTCGCGGCAGAAAAGAAGTTGCCCCGAACTCTCCGATAGAAATGGCGAACGCAAAAGCGGCACCCACGCTAAGTGCCCTAAGCGCTATCGGGAAATCAATACGTCGGTTTACTTGTCGTGGCGAGGCTCCTAATAAAGCGGCGGATTCACGCAAGGAAGGATCAATACGTCGTAATGTTGGAACCACTGTACGCATCACGAATGGGATTCCTAAAAGAGCATGAGCTATCGGCACAAGAATCCAAGAAGATCGGAGATCCAGAGGTGGAGTGTCTAAGGCAATAAGCATCCCAAAACCTAAAACAACTGCTGATATTCCCAATGG
>CAJXEU010000026.1 GCA_913052525.1 uncultured Actinomycetes bacterium | reverse complement strand
GAATCCTCTAAGTCAATAATTGATTCGGCATTATCTAAAGCTTCACTTGAACTTACAGATGTTGAACCAAATTGATTACGTATAGCGGAATAAAAAGTATAGAAAATGAGAACAAGAAAAATTTCCGCCCACCAACGTAGGCCAGTACCGACTCCTTCTTCAGATAAACGTTGGAACTTCTTCATTGAGTCTGTTGGAGGGTTTTTAGCAGGAAACATAATTTAAAGAAAGAAAGCGAATTTAACCAACACGTTCAAGGAATCTTTTAGTATTAACTAAAACACGAATAATGATGGCAGACCCTATTACAGTCTCATTTTCTTCGCAATTATCAATGCATTTTGCTTGAGTACGAAAAGTTATGCGTCGGCCGTCAACTTCCTGGACTTCAGCAGTGGCAGTAATTTTTGTGCCGACTCCAGAAGGAGCAAAGTGATCAAGATGAATACGCATTCCCACAGAGGTATATCCCGGTTCGAGATGTTCGTTAATTGCTGCCACACTTGCTTCTTCAAATAAAGAAGCAAGACGAGGAGTTCCAAGCACTGGAACTTCGCCAGAACGCAAGGCGATAGCGGTATCGTTTTCAGACACCGTAAGGTCAATAGAGGCTTTAAGTCCGACGGTTATGGTCACAGCGCTACCATACGCATTAGTTCGTAGTATGTCAGCATTGACCGCAAAGAAAAATCTAAAAATTCAGGAAAGGTAACAAGTGGATACTAAGCGAGATTCAGAATCTCTGTTAGATGCAGATCTTCTTCAACGATCACTTCAGAAAGCTCTCCATAAGGGGGGAGAGTTTGCTGAAATTTTCGTAGAAGACCGCAGATCAATGTCCGCTATTTTTGATGACGGTCGAGTCGAGGAACTTACTAGTGGACGAAGCCGAGGAGCAGGTATCCGGGTTATTGCCGGAGAGACTACAGGTTTTGCTCACACCGCAGATTTGACGGCTCGGGGAATCGAAACTGCAGTTGAATCCGCTGCTGCAGCGGCGCGAAGCGGCAAGAGTGAAAGCGCTTCAGTGAAACTCGGAAGGGAAAATAAAAATTCTTTAAAAGTTGAAAAACTTCCTTCTACTGTAGAGAAATCTAAAAAAGTTGACCTTTTGTCACAAGCTAACGAGATTGCAAGAGGCCAAAAAGAAGAAATTGTTCAAGTTTCAGTCGGATATGGAGATAGCCGTCGACGTATCCAAATCGCTAATACCGACGGACTGTTTGCTAGTGATGATCAAATTAGAACTTCTTTTTCTGTTTCTTGCGTTGCTGCTGGAGACACAGGATTACAGACCGGACGGGAGTCAGTGGGGCATACGGTTGGATTTGAACTTTTTGACGAAATCGACATAGAAGAAATAGCGCGTAAGGCTTCTCAACGTGCAGTTACAAAACTAGGAGCCGTACCTGCTCCTAGTGGAGAAATGACGGTAGTTGTAGGCCCCGGCGGTGGAGGAGTTCTTTTCCACGAGGCCTGTGGTCATGGATTAGAAGCGGATCTAGTAGGAAAATCAGCTTCTGTGTTTGCTGGTCGAAGAGGAGAAATGGTTGCTGATCCAATGGTCACCCTTATTGATGATGGAACCATGCCAAAAGAATGGGGCTGTTACGCAATAGATGACGAAGGACATCCAGCTCAACGCAATGTTCTTATTGACCAAGGAAGACTCACGGACTATATGTGGGATTATTTGCGGGCCCGGAAAGAAGGTAGGACAAGTTCTGGAAATGGAAGGCGTCAGAGTTATGAACATCTTCCAATGGTCCGTATGACCAACACTTATCTAGAGGCAGGAACTTCCACTCCCAATGAAATTATTTCTTCAACGAACTATGGGGTTTATGTAGCTCAATTAGGAGGAGGTCAAGTAAACACTGCAACCGGAGACTTTGTCTTCGGTATGACCGAAGCCTACTTAATCGAAGATGGAGAACTGACTTCTCCTATACGTGATGGAAACCTCATCGGCAATGGACCACAAGCCCTACTTGATATAGACGCGATAGCCAATGATTTCGCAATGGGGTCACCTGGTACGTGTGGGAAAGATGGTCAAGGAGTCCCAGTAGGTGATGGCACCCCAACTTTACGAGTGGCACGCCTCACAGTTGGTGGAACGGCTGCTTAAAATGAGTGAACTTTTAGAAATTTGTGAACAAATAGTCAACAAAGCGGCAGACAATGAGCAGATTGAAGCTGTTGCGATTTATAGCCGTGAAACAGAAGTCAGAGCATATGAAGGAGAAGTGGAATCTCTCACTGCTGCTGAATCACAGGGCGTAGGTATACGGGTTGTAAAAGATGGACGCCAAGGATTTGCTCATGCAGGAACATTTACTTTAGAAGACCTTATTGAAACTCTGAGTGAAGCTCGAGACAACCTTGAGTTCGCGACTCCAGATGAATTCTGCGAAATAGCTGAACCTGATGGAGTTGAACCAGTTGCCTTAAATGTATATAACGATGAATTAGCCAAAGTGGCGACCGAAGAAAAAGTATCAATGGCTCTTGAATTAGAGCGATGCACTCGAGAAAAGGATTCTCGAATCATTGGAGTTGAATCAGCAGATTATTCTGACTCAATTTCTGAAAGTGCTGTTGTTACAAGCACTGGAATTTATGCCTCATCGAAAGAGACTGGATGTTCTCTTACTACGTATTCTCTCGCTGAAGAAAATGGTGAAACTCAAACTGGATTTGGATTCTCAATAGGTCGCCGGTTGGAAGACTTAGATATAGAAAGAGCAGCAGTTGACGCTGTTGATAGGGCAACACGAATGCTTGGGGCCACGAAGCCTCCATCAGGTCGATTTACAGTTGTTCTTGATCCATGGGTTAGTGCTCAATTTCTTGGGATAGTGGGTGGAACTCTGAATGCCGAATCTGTCCAGAAAGGAAGATCTCTTTTCGCTGGACGCCAGGGTGAAGAAGTTGCAAATTCGTCCGTGAGCCTGATTGATGACCCAACAGACCCTGCAGCGTTTACTGCTACCTCTACAGATGGCGAGGGTCTTGCTACTCGAAGAAATGTACTTATAGAAAATGGTCGGCTTAATCAATTTGTGCACAATAGCTATACAGCTCGTAAAGATGGAACTTCTTCTACCGGATCAGCGATTCGTGGCTACTCTTCGACTCCCGGGGTTGGAGTGCAAGCACTTGCTGTGATCCCTGGGGAGTTGAGTCCTGTTGATCTGATTGCACAAGTTTCTGATGGAGTTCTTGTACAGGGCGTCAGTGGTCTGCATTCTGGAGTGAATCCAGTTAGTGGTGATTTTTCTACTGGGGCTGAAGGTCTGCGTATTAGAGACGGGGAATTGGCAGAACCAGTGAGAGAGTTCACTATTGCTTCGACAATTCAGAAAATGCTTTCCGGTGTAAGTGGAATCGGGAATGATCTCCAGTGGCTGCCTATGAGAGCGGCAGGAGTTACTTTAGTTATTGGCGAACTGACTGTATCCGGTGCATAGGTTTATTTGATGTCTCTTCTGCACGCTCTTATTTTGGGGTTAGTTCAAGGAGTGACTGAATTTCTCCCGGTTTCCTCTAGTGGACATCTTGCTGTTGTTCCATGGTTGTTTGGATGGAATGACTTTGGAGGAAATAATGCTCTTGAGAATGCATTTGATGTGGCCTTGCATTTAGGAACGCTGCTTGGCGCAACTATCTATCTTCGCTCCGATATAGCTCGTTATTCAAAAGCTGCAGTGACTTGGATAAGTTCTCGTGAGCCACTGAACGGAGATTCACGCATAGCTGTTTTTCTCGCTCTTACCGTGATACCAACAGGACTTATAGGTGCTGCTGCCGTTTCCTTTACAGAAGATCTCGGTGACCGTATTTGGTTAGTTGGTGGCTGTTTAATCTTGTTCGGGTTTGTTCTTTGGGTGACAGACCAAAGAAAAGTCACGAGAGAGGTTCAAGAGTTAACTTTAGGTCACGCGCTTGTTTTGGGAGCGGTACAAGGATTGGCTTTCCAGCCAGGAGTATCTCGATCAGGGGTAACTATTAGTGCGTTTCGTTTTTTGGGGATAAGTCGTGTTGAAGCAGCCAGACTGACGTTCTTGATGAGTCTTCCTGTGATTGCTGGGGCAGGAATAGTCAAGGTATTCGAGGTGGAAATACCTTCTGATTGGTGGCTGCCTTTTTTGTTAGGTATGGGAGCAGCAGCTCTTAGTGGGTGGCTGAGTGTACGTTGGCTAATTCGGTTAGTTAGTAGAACTAGTTTTCAGGGCGTCACCATTTATCGGATAGCGATAGGAATCATCGTTTTGGTCTTACTTGCTTCCGGAGTCCGCTGAAGTACTTGAGTCAGAAGAAGACTTAGTATTTGATGATTTGTTTGAAGCCTCAGTTGAAGATTTGTCAGTAGTTTTAACTGTTTTTTCTTTACTAGTGTTTTCGGTTGAAGACGACCCTAACTTCTTACTGGCTGAGCCGTGATCATTTTTGTAGAAACCTTCGCCTTTAAAAGAAATTCCAACCCCACTGAAAACTTTTTTTACTGATCCTTTGCATTTATTTACAGGACAATCTGTGAGCGCATCGTCGGCAAATGATTGTTTTTCTTCGAACTCGTGGCTACAAGTTTGGCATCGGTATTGATAAGTCGGCATGCAGAATCTCGCACAAAGTAGTTAAGGAAGGTAGTGTTTCATTACGGGGGTGCATTCTATCTGAGTAAAGATCAGTATCTGATCAATATTTCATCTAGTTTTTTTCAGAGAAGATGCTAAGACTATGTATATGGATGTACTACTTGTAGTGGGGTCTTACTTTCTCGGTACTTTCCCTTCGGCTCATATTGTGGCGGGACGAGTAGGACTGGATCCAACGAAGCGTGGTTCAGGGAATCCTGGCGCCGCTAATGTGTATCGAATTGTTGGACAGAAATCCGGGGTGGCTGTATTTTTTGCTGATTTTCTGAAGGGTTTAGTTGCGGCATCAGTCGGGTATGCCGTAGGTGGAAAGTTTTTAGGAGTGATTTGCTGGGTGGCAGCAACTTTAGGTCATGTCGCGCCTCTTACTCGACGACTTCGTGGCGGCAAAGGAGTAGCGACAGCCGGTGGAGGTGCCGCGGTTCTGTTTCCTGCTGCAGCTGCAATATGTTTTGGTGTGTTTGTCGTAATAGCGAAAACGACTCGAAAGGCTTCCTTAGGTTCGATAACTATCGCTTCGGTATTGCCAATATTGGCTTTCATCTTTGGAGCTTCAACTAGGGAGACTATTTTTACAGCTGGTCTAAGCGTTTTAATCGTCGCTAGGCATTACCAAAATATTCATCGGTTACTTTCTGGAACTGAATCTTCTTTCCAGAGCGAGTAGAGAACTCTTCTGTGTAACCTCAGAGTTTGAAACTTTAAAAAAAAATTAAATAAATGATTCCTTTAGAAAAAGCTCAAGAATATGTTCTGCAACAGTGTTTAGTTGGTAGCCCTGAGTGTCGCTCTTCCCGCTCTTCGCTGGGGTTAGTTCTCGCTGATGAAGTTTCAACTGATGAAGATGTTCCTCCTTTCGATAATACAGCAATGGATGGTTTCGCTGTCCGATCTGAAGACACGTTAGAAACACCTAAAACCCTTGAAATTGTTGGCACAATAGCTGCAGGGACAATTCCAGATTTTTCAGTAAATTCCGGTCAAGCAGCAAGAATCATGACAGGTGCTCCTCTTCCTCCGGGAGCAGATTCAGTCGTCATGGTTGAGTTAACGAAGGTGGAAGGGAATCAAGTAACCGTTGAAAGACTAGTCCCTGAAGGAAACCATATTCGAAGAGCAGGTGAAGATCTTCGGGCAGGACAGACTGTATTTGAAAAAGGAACAAGACTAACTCCTACTCACCTAGGGGTACTGGCAAGTATTGGTTGTTTAGAAGTGAATGTTTTCCCACCACTTAGAGTAGGAGTGGTTTCAACTGGTGATGAGTTAGTAGAAGGCGAGACATTTTTAAAGCCCGGCCAGATTCGAGATTCCAATAGGCATTCTTTATTAGCTCTACTAAATGACTTGGGATTAGAAGGTGTAGATCTTGGTTTGATACCTGATGACGAAGAGGCAATTGAGAAAACATTTCGTTCCGCATGTTCAGGAGTACATCGCTGTGATGTGGTTGTTTCCTCCGGCGGCGTCAGTATGGGCGATTTTGATTTCGTTAAGATAGTACTTGACCGTCTGGGTGATATGCGTTGGATGCAAGTAGCGATAAAACCAGCGAAACCTTTAGCTTTCGGTCTTGTAGGCAATGTTCCTGTATTTGGACTCCCTGGTAATCCAGTGTCTTCTCTGGTTTCTTTTGAGCTTTTTGTTCGTCCTGCATTAAGAAAAATGATGGGACATACAGCTATTTGGTCTCCAAAAATTAAAGCAGTTACTGAAAGCGCTATTTCTCGTCGCCCGGATGAGAAAACACACTTTGCTCGGGTGAAAGTTTCTTTGGTCGATGGAAGTTACAGAGTGGAATCAGCGGGGAGTCAAGGTTCGCATCAACTCTCAACCATGGCTGAAGCTAACGCTCTTGCTGTTCTTCCAGATGGAACTGGGGTTCAAGCGGGAGATTCGGTTGAGATAATTCTTCTTCATCAACTTACGCGTGGTCTTAATGTCTCATAGGCCTCTAACCTATTTACTGTGAAAGAAAAGTTAGTAGATTCCTTCGGGCGGGTACATAAAGATTTACGTATCTCCGTTACAGATCGCTGCAGTTTTCGTTGTACGTATTGCATGCCGGCAGAAGGTTTAGATTGGGTTCCTCGTGATGAACTTCTTACTTTTGAAGAAATTGAACGGGTGGCAAGCCTTACGGTTGAGCAATTTGGGATTGAAAGTATTCGTATAACTGGTGGAGAACCAACGGTGCGTGCTCACCTTCCAGTTTTGATAAAGAAACTTTCACAATTACCGGTTGATCTTTCAATGACAACAAATGGGGCCACACTTCGTACGCTTTCGAAAGATTTAGTTTCTGCTGGTTTGAGACGTATCAATATTTCTTTGGATTCTTTAAAGCCAGAACGTTTTACAGAATTGACTCTTCGCGACAATTTACCTCAAGTGCTTGACGGTATTAAGGCTGCAGTGGATGCAGGATTGAATCCGGTGAAAGTGAATGTGGTTGTAATGGCTGGAGTTAATGATGATGAAATTATTGACTTCGCTCGGTTTGGTCGCGAAACAGGGGTGACTGTTCGGTTTATAGAATTTATGCCCCTTGATGCATCAGAAGGCTGGACAAATAGCCAAGTAGTGACACAGAAGCAGATAGTCACAAAAATTGATTCAGAGTTTCCTTTGACGCCATTTAGACGAACTTCGGCTCCAGCGACTCGGTTTATTTACAAAGATGGTGGTGGAGAAATTGGTGTTGTCGCGAGTGTGACACAACAGTTTTGCGGAACCTGTGATCGAGTTCGCCTGACAGCAGATGGGCAGTTTCGAAATTGTTTATTCGCTGTTGAGGAATTTGATCTCAAGGGTTTACTTCGATCCGGGGCGGAAGACAAAGAGATTGCTGAAGCGCTTAAAGAAGTGGTGCAATCTAAGTGGGCTGGTCATGGGATAGGAACCGTGAATTTTATTCGCCCGGCTCGATCTATGTCTCAGATAGGTGGCTGAAGGTGGGTGATTTCAGTCATTTAGATGAACATGGGAGAGCTTATATGGTGAATGTTGGCGATAAAGCGAGTTCCCGTCGACGGGCAGTAGCGAGAGGGCAGGTGCATATGGCCTCAGAAACAATTCAAGCACTGTCTCAGGGCAATACGCCAAAAGGCGATGTTCTAGCGGTCGCTCGGGTGGCAGGTATTCAAGCAGCTAAAAAAACAGCCGAACTGATTCCTTTATGTCACCCTCTCCCTCTTACTTCTGCTTCAGTTAGTTTTCAGATAGAAGAAGACCATATAGGCATTGAGTCAACGGTAGAGACTGTAGGTCAGACAGGAGTTGAGATGGAAGCACTTACGGCTTGTTCGGTTGCTGCGTTAACGATTTATGACATGTGTAAGTCTCTTGACCGTTTGATGGTGATTGGATCGGTTGCTTTGTGGGAAAAAGAAGGTGGCAGGTCTGGAGTGTGGAAACGCGAGCAGTGAACAATCTTCGCGCGGAATGCGCGAAGATTCGCGCTATTCGCGCGAGGAAATCCACCAAAACATAGTATTTTAGTACTAAGGTCCTTTTTTGCCGAGATAAATCGGTGAACATAAGGGAGGGAACAGTGTTAATTCTTTTGGGGCTTGCAGTTTTGTGGGCAGCGGTTCTTCTTCCACCCATTCTCAGACGAAATACTCGACGACCAGTTTTAAGGCCTCCACTTACTGTAGTTGGATCTCATTACACCACCGGATGGCAAGCAGTGCAGAAGGCAGCTAAAGAGATTCCAAATAGTGCTCGTGCAGCGAAACGCCGCCGAAGAGACGTCTTAATAGCGTTGATCGGTATCGCAGTGATGACTTTCTTATTTGCTTTAGCAGTGGGAAGTGTTATGTGGATGGCTCATTTTCTAGCAGATGTAGCATTAGTTGGATATGGAACTCTTCTTACGCTGCGAAATCAGAAAGCTTTCGAGACCCAAGACGTGGTCGTTCCTTTCCGTCCAGCAACACCGTTGATGCCAGATACCGGTATAGCGATGCGGGATGAAGCAGTTCTTCGTCGTCAAGCCAATTAGAGACCACTAGGCTACGATCCACCCGATATGGGGGTGTAGCTCAGTTGGCTAGAGCGCTACGTTCGCAACGTAGAGGTCGGCGGTTCGATTCCGCTCACCTCCACCAGTTATCTCAGTGAGTTCTCATCGGGCATATAAACTTGTGTTTATGAGATTCCTGAATTCATTTTTGTGTGATGTCACATCGTCAACTCTAGCCGTGTCATGTTCTGACCTTGATGAAGAGGCAGCCGAGTTACGTTCTGAGATCAGCACAGTAAAAGAAGAAATCACAGAACTTAAAAAGGAAAATCCTCACGAAGACCAACTGGATGAAGCCGTCACCGAAAAACAGATAGCAATCCTCTCGAGTCCTTAGTTTTGAATGTTATGAATTCTGGTTCTCGTATTTCGGCTTTAGATGGACTACGAGGGTTAGCTGTTTCCGCTGTTGTTGTTTATCATGCATGGCCTTCGATTTTGCCAGGTGGCTGGATTGGGGTTTCAGTGTTCTTTACGCTTTCCGGATTTTTGATTACTCAGATTGTGGATCGTGACCATAAATTGACTCGGGTGTCTATGGCGAATTTTTGGGGCCGTAGAGCACGACGACTGCTTCCTGCGGTGATAGTGACAGTGACGGCAGTAGTGGCGGTTATCGCTGCTGTTGATCGAAACATTCTCCGTGATGCCGCTGAAGAGGGTCTAGCTGCAACTTTTTATATGCACAATTGGTGGTCAATATCTGAAACTGGAGGGTATTGGGAGATTTTTAATTCTGATCCCCGACCTTTTGCTCATCTTTGGAGTCTTTCTATTGAAGAACAGGTGTATTTATTTTGGCCGCTATTGATAGTCATGTTTGGCCTTCGTAAAGCGTTAGTAGTTGGGGCTGTTGTTGTAGCTGTAGGTTTAACCATTTGGTGGGGGGATGCAGATGCTTATTTTGCGACACCATTTCGTTTTACTGAAGTTTTTGTTGGGGCAGCGCTTGCATATGTAGTTAAAAGATATTCACGTTTTAAAGTTCCAGGGTTTCCAGCGTTGATCGCAGCCACTGGTATTCTGTGGGGCGTTTTTGTTCTTGGCGAGTCAGATCCGTTTGTAACAAAGGGTGCACTTTTGCTTATTGGTGGCGCTGCTACGATTCTCACGGGTTACAGCCTTCGTGAAACGAAACCTAATGTTTTGGTGGGTAGTGCCCCGTTAGCATGGCTAGGACAAAGAAGCTACGCCATTTATTTATTTCATTGGCCTTTCTTAGAACTACTGGAGGTTTCGCCTTTTATTGCTGTTGCTCTGACGCTTATCGCTGCAGAGATATCACATCATGTTTTGG
>CAJXEU010000025.1 GCA_913052525.1 uncultured Actinomycetes bacterium | reverse complement strand
CGATAATCGCATAAATGAAATCTGTGTGAGCTTCGGGCAACCATCCCCATTTGGCTGTGCTTTCTCCAAATCCAACTCCACTAATTCCTCCATTCGTTACAGCTGCTCCAGCTTGAATGGGTTGCCAGCCGGTACCTAACGGATCACTCCAAGGGTCCAGGACTCCTAATAAACGTTGACGACGATACGAGGCAGTCATCCCTAACAGGGTTGCCCCTACTACGGTCAGTCCGAAAAGCTGCAAAACTGTTTTCGCTTGAGTTCCGGCGAAAAATATCACAGCTCCAACTACGGCTAAAACTATTAATGTCGTACCAAAATCTGGTTCCAATATGAGAAGAAACGCAAATGATCCAGTTACCGCAAGAACTAGTTTCAATGGATTCTTAGTGAGTGCTAACTCTTGTCCCTTCCGAGAAAGATGATCTGCTGAAAATAGAATGATCGCCAACTTTGCTACCTCTGATGGCTGCATAGTTACGGGCCCGACAGCTAGCCAACGTGAAGAACCATTAGCTGAAATTCCTACATTAGGAACAAGAACAAGTAGAAGTAAAAATCCGGCCACACCGATAGCAATATTGGAGAGTGAGCGTAACCGGTGGTAGTCAATTCGGATCAATGTAACGCATGCTGCCATTCCTAAAACAAACCAAATTATTTGCCGACGGATATGGTGCCACGCATTGTCATATATTTGGAGATCATTCACTGACGAAGCAGAGAGGACCATCAAGAGCC
This sequence comes from uncultured Actinomycetes bacterium, assembly GCA_913052525.1. Classification (GTDB taxonomy): domain Bacteria; phylum Actinomycetota; class Acidimicrobiia; order Acidimicrobiales; family MedAcidi-G1; genus MedAcidi-G2B. The sequence goes on along the minus strand of CAJXEU010000025.1, from coordinate 9,326 downwards.
CGAGTAAGCAAAGCCCTAACCCGGTAATACCTAAAATTAAGAACCGAGAATTTCTGCTACCTGGAGGTTTACGGGGTTGAAGTTGAGAAGACAAAATATTTTTTGAAGCATTGCCCAACCTATTGCCTAAAGAACTATTCATCTTGTTCTTTCCTTATATGTTCTTCTACAAGAGAGCGGAAGTCTTCTCCTCGTTCTGTATAGGAGCTATACCAATCAAAGGAACTGCACCCTGGAGACAGTAAGACCGTTCCACCTGTCCCAGTCATAGCAATTGACATCTCTACAGCCTGTCTCATACTTTTTGCGGTTCTAACTTCACAAATACTTTGAAAGACTTCATTTATATGTTCTGCGGTTTCTCCTATAGCTACAACTCCATTTGGTTTTAGAATTCCAAGATCCTCAAGGTTGAGTCCCTTATTTTTTCCACCAGCTATCAAAGTGATTTCTGAAGCAGCCCGCATTGAACTAATTGTTGCATGCGGCGTGGTTGCCTTGCTGTCATTGATGAATTGAACCCCTTGAGCAACTCCGATGAGTTCCATACGATGCGGCAGTCCAGAAAAATTTGACAACACATCTGCACAAGAATTTAAATTCGCTCCAGACCGAATTGCTGTGGCCACTGCGGCTTGAGCATTTTCTAAGTCATGTGGGAGTGTTCGGGCCATCTCTTCCAAAGAAATGACTTTTTCCCCCTCAAATACTAGAAAGGTGTCCTGCACACGACAAGTTGATGATGTCGTACCAAAGCTTGTGCATCCATTTGGTGCGTACGTAGCAACTGTTGAGTCAGATAAATTGGCTATTGCATTTTCGCTTTCAGTTATTCCGTTCCATATCTTTGATTTCGCTTGTTCGTAAGAAGCCAAATCTTTATGAATGTCTAAATGGTCGGGAGCAAAATTTAGCCAAGTTGCGCGAGTTGCTGAAAAATTAAACGAATGCGCCAAGCGAAAAGAGGAAGATTCCAAAACAAAATGTTCGGTATCTAAATTGTTTATAGCTTCAACTAATGGAACATCAGTGTTTCCGGCGGCTTCTGCTTGAATTCCAGATTGGTTAAGCATGTCTACGACCAGAGAAACTACGGTTGTCTTGCCGTTAGTTCCGGTTATTGCGGTGCAAGGCCTTGCGTCCCAGTTACTTGCTAGATCAAATTCATCCAAGATCGGGACGGAATCTTCTCTTGCTAGTTCGAAAATAGGATGGGAATCTCGTATTCCAGGACTCAAGACTATCTGTGAACAGTCCGCTAGGACTTCTCCCCAATTGACTCCTGCTTCCACATTTATGATTTCAGCTCCAGATTCTTGAGCTATTTTTTTAGATTCCTTAGTTGGATGTTCATCAACTAACCGAACATCCATTTGGCGCGAGACAAGAGCAGCCACTACCGCGCGGCCGGTAATTCCGTAACCAAGCATCAGCGTTTTCTCAGCCAACGATCAGCCCCCCGTCACGCCTGCACGAATTGAATCCGCATAAAAAAGACCCAAACCTAGCGCTGTGCAGAGGCCAGAAATGATCCAGAACCTAACTATTACTGTTGTTTCAGGCCACCCTCCAAGTTCGAAATGGTGGTGAACTGGAGCCATTCTCAGAATTCTTCTACCTTTAAATAAACGGAAACTACCTACCTGTAAGATCACTGAGACTGTTTCAGCCACAAACAATCCAGCAATGATTGGAAGTAAAAGATGAGTGCTTGTTGCAAGAGCTAATGCTGATAATCCAGTTCCGATAGCTAACGATCCTGTATCACCCATAAATATTCTTGCCGGAGCAGCATTCCACCAAAGAAATCCAATACAACCTCCGGCCATTGCAGCAGCAACTATTGACAAATCAAGCGCGTGCGCTACTTGATAAGTGTCAAAATTTCTAAACTGCCAAAATCCTATAAAAACAAAGGCAGAAAATCCGAAAGTGGCTGCACCGGCAGCTAAACCGTCCAGACCATCAGTGAGATTCACCGCATTAGATGAGCCGATAATCAGCAATACTGCCCATACCACCCAAAGAGTTTTTCCGAGTTCTAAACCCGGCTGACTGAACCTAACGAACGAAAGGGTGGTTTGGACTGAAGTGAAATTCACCATTAATAGTCCAAAAGTGAGAGCGACCGCTAATAGGCCAAGCATTTTTGCTCCCTTATTTAGGCCTAAGTTTCGTTCTCGTACAACTTTTATCCAATCGTCAAGAAAGCCAACGAGACCGCCTCCCACTATTGCGATCATCACGAAAATCCCGGTCCTTGTATAAATTCCTCGATAAAGATTGCTAATGACATAGCCAATGAAGGCACCCACTACTATCGCTAACCCACCCATTGTCGGAGTTCCGGCTTTAGTGGCATGGCCAGCGGGACCATCATCACGTATCGGTTGTCCTATGCGAAGTTTCGTAAGCGAGATAATCAGTAACCGCGTCCCAAGAAGCGAAACAACCATTGCTATTGCTGCAGCTAACAGTAGGCCAATCACTTATTTGACCGACTGTAGGAATAATTCTCTAACGAAATCTTTATTAATCCTGTGATTACGAGGAGGAGGAATAATATTATGAGCACTTATTTACACCTCTTCCTCAAATAATTCGAAAATAAGGCTTTTTGCTACTTCTCTATCTTCAAAGTTAAACAACTCACCTGCAATTTCTTGAGTTGATTCATGCCCTTTTCCTGCTATCACTACTATGTCTTCAGGTTTGGAATTTTTCAACGCAATTTTTATCGCTTCTTTTCTATCTTCTTCGACTATGTGATTTCTTGCGCTCATTCCTCTTACCACTTCATTGATAATGCTCATGGGAGTTTCTCCACGGGGATTATCAGAAGTTACTACAGAAAAGTCTGCTCCAACGTCAGCTATCGCACCCATCAAAGGCCTCTTCCCTTGATCTCTTCCTCCACCGCAGCCAAATACTACGAACAGCTTCCCCTTCTCTTTTAAACCTCGTGCTGATGCCAAAGTCGCTTTCAAAGCTTCTGGAGTGTGTGCATAGTCAATTATTACTGTAGGAATCGATTCGGTTTTTAATATTTCAAAGCGGCCAGGTACTGCCTGTAATTCCCTAACACTTTCTGCAATCTCAGAAGAGGGAACATCAAGAAGTACCGCTAATTCAGCTGCCACAAGAGTGTTGATGATCATAAATTCGGCCTCAAACGGAATTTCCAAACTATGACTATTCCATGGTCTCTTTGGAGAAATATTAGTTGCGTCTATCTCGACAACTTCAAGGCCATTCTTTCGAGATATATCAGCTATCCGGTCACCTGACTCCTGTCCTACTACTACAACCGCTTTTGAAGTAAACGAAGAGTCAAATAGACGCTCTTTTGATTTGAAATACTCTTCCATCGATTTGTGGTAATCCAGGTGGTCTCGAGAAAGATTAGTAAAGGCAACTGCCGAGAATTCTGTTCCATCTACTCTGTGTTGACTTAAAGCATGTGAAGACACTTCCATTACAACACTGTCAATTCCGTTGTCTCTCCAAAGTGCTAAACGGTTTTGTAAATCCGGAGCCTCTGGCGTAGTTCTTTCTCCTGTTAAAGTTCCCGAAGATTCAACTGCCTGACCTGCGCGGCTCAATATCTGTTCAAGTAGGTAAATCACACTCGTTTTACCGTTAGTTCCTGTAACTCCGACTACTTCTAAGTCTCTACTTGGATTACCTGCACGAAAGGAACTAAGTAATGCTAAAGATTTTCGAGCCGACGTTGTTTCAATCAAAGGAACTCCAACATCTAAGAACCTCTCTGATAAAACAGCTGCTGCCCCGGCTTTGATTGCGTCTAAAACAAATTCATGTCCATCATGCACAAGGCCAGGGACACAGCAAAAAAGGTCTCCTTGCTGAACTGAACGCGAATCATGAACAACTCTTGAAATTTCAGGATCCGAAGAATGACTTTCATTCAAAAATCCGGCGCCCTCTAAGAGGTTTGAAAGTTTCATTTCACCCAGATGAAGGTGCAGCGACTTCTTCTAATGCTGCTTCTAGTAATGCTGCCGCTTCCGCTTCTGCTTCAGCAATTTCTCTTGCTTGTGCTGGGGTTGTTGCTATCACGCGTCCCGCTTGTTCAAGACCTAAACGTTCGGCCTCTGAGGGTATTCGCAGTTGTCGAACTGCAAATTGCGCGAATTCAGCAAACACGGGAGCTGCTGCTTTCCCTCCAGAGTAAGTAGATCCCACAGGTTCATCGATCACAACAATAATTGCCAACTCTGGGTCATCTGACGGTAAGAATCCTGCAAAACTAGCTACATATCTTATTTCATTGATTTCTTGCCCATACCCTCCTTCGGGGTGGGGTTTCCATGCTGTTCCAGTTTTACCTGCAACTTGATAACCAGGAACCTGCGCTCTGGTTCCGGTTCCATCCGTTACAACACCTTCCATCATTTCAATCAATAAATCTGATGTTTCATTGGAAAAAACCTGTTCTGGTGATTTGGAGTTCATCATCTCAAAAGCACCGTTACTGTCACGAGCTCCTAGAACTAATGTAGGTGCAGGCTTTAGACCTCCATTGGCAATTGTCGAGTAGGCCACAAGCATCTGCAGAGGTGTAGCCGCTATACCTTGACCAATCGCAATCGTTGACAAAGATGTACCAGACCACTTCGACTGTTCGAGTAGAGAACCTCTTGTTTCCCCTGGTAGTTCCAATCCACTGATCTGGCCTAAACCAAAATTCGCAAGGCTCTCATATAGATGTTTTTCTCCTAACTCCTGAGCCCAAATGATCGTTCCTACATTTGAAGATCTTTTCAATATTTCAGCGATACTCCACTCCTCTGCCTCATGGGCAAATGAGTCAATGAATACTTTGTCCCAAATCTCTATCGCATTTGGAATCTCTTTTACAGACGAGGGGGCCCCGACATTCTCTTGAAGCACTCCTGCAAAAGTAAGCGGCTTCATTATTGAGCCCGGTTCGTACGCCCAGGTAACTGCCCGATTATCTGACGACACTCCAACTGAGTCGTCTGCATCACGACTCACAGTTGCAGAGGCTACAATTTCACCAGTATCTGGCCTCATTGCTACTAGAGTTCCGCCTTGAGCATTAGCGGCTACTACTCCGTCTATAAGTATTCGTTCCGCTGCGAACTGAACTGAACGATCAATTGTGAGAACAAGAGTATGACCATTCTCACTTAAACTAATTGTTTCATTACTTCCACCTGGAATAGTCAGTCCACCAGCTCCCGTCTCTACCTGCATTAGTCCAGCAGACCCAGTAAGAAATGTGTCATAAGCCTTCTCAATGCCGCTAATACCATTTCCATCAATATCAGTCCGTCCTAAAAGATTTAGCGCGAGTTCTTCGCCTGGCCGAACACGACTCATTTCTTCTATTACAAATACTCCTTTAATTCCTAACTTTGTAACTTCTTCAGCCACATCATCTTCCACTTGGCGTTGTAAATAAGTAAATTGCCTGTGGTTTTGTAAAAGTCGCTCTTCTAAAACTTTTAGTTCCATGTCAAGAATCAAAGAAAGTTCTTTTGCCGCTTTGAGTGGATCTTCAATACTGCTTGGGTCTGCTGTGATGGTTTTTGCTGGCACTGATAATACAAGATCTACATTATTTCGGTCAACGATTGCGCCGCGTCCAGCAGGTAAGACAATCTGATCTATCCGCTTATTCTTTGCATAATCGCTATATCTTTGGCCGTCATCTAATATTTGTAACCCTATTAATCGCCAAACAAACCAAGCAGCAACGCTAAAGAATAGAACTCCAGTTGTAACCACACGTAACTGAAGATTGAATACTTTCTTATTCTTCGTGTTTAGTGAATTGTTAGTCATCGGCCGGACCGCGAAAAAGGATTTGAAGTTGGCGGAGGAACTGACTCCAACGAATCACCTGGTATGACAGCAGGGAGATAAATCCGAGCTGGGGGTGGCACCATCCCTAATCTCCCCTGAGCTTCACTCAAAATACGGTCTGGACTTTCCAACCGTGCCACCTCGCTACGTAATACTTGTTCTCGCTCTATAGCACTCTCAAGACGTTCGTCTAACTTGTCGAGACCGTATTGTTCACGAATCAACAAATTCTGAAATCCAACTAGCAAGATGAGGACAGCAAAGACCACTAGTGACAGAGCAACGACCAAATTGACACGTTTGAGTCGACTAACAGATTCTACTTTTTTTCTTTTCTTAGTCTGATCTACGCCGCCCCATAAAGGCCAGTTAATGGCGGTCATGAGGAACTCTCAATATTTGTTCCAAGGCGTTCAATTGATCTGAGTCGGGCACTAGTTGAGCGCTGATTTGAAAACATTTCTGCTGTTTCCGGAACGATGATTTTCTTATTTAGAATCTTTCCAGTAGGTCTTGCTTGGCAAACGCATGGAAGCTTTTGAGGGCAAATACAACCCCCGCTCTCTGAATCACGAAAAACCTTCTTTACTATGCGGTCTTCACCTGAGTGATACGCAAGAACTACTCCGCGGCCTTTAGGGGAAAGCCAATTTATTACTGTTTCTAGAGTTTCAGAAAGTTGCTCTAATTCATTGTTTACTTCAATACGAATCGCCTGGAAAGTCCTTTTCGCTGGATGCCCGCCGGTGCGTCTTGCTGGAGCGGGTATAGCTGATTTCACAACTTCAGCGAGGTGTAGAGTGTCTGTTATTGGCCGACTTTTTTTAATAGCGGTTGTTATTCTCTTAGCGAACCTTTCGTCACCAAATGTTTTTAGGATCCAAATTAACTTTTCTGCCGGGTATTCATTTACGACTTGTCCTGCTGTCAAGAATTGTTTTTCATTCATGCGCATATCAAGAGGTCCAGGCTGTTTGTAACTGAATCCACGTTCAGCTATATCTAGTTGGGTTGAAGAAACTCCAAGGTCAAATACAAAACCTGAAAGCTCTTTTACACCGAAGTTGTTAAGTACATTTTCAAACTTTGAAAAATCTGATTGTTGTAAAAAACAGCGATTCTTATATTTGGCTAGTCGTGTACTAGTCGCTTCTATTGCGTTTTGGTCTCGATCAATGCCTACAACGGTGATGTCTTCTCTTAAATCCAAAAGAGCCTGAGTGTGACCTCCACCTCCAACAGTGGCATCTAGGATCACTCCTGAAGGAACGTTAGCGAGCGCTGTACAAACTTCTTTTACCATTACCGAAATATGTTCATATTTGAATGGAGTTTTGGGACTATTCATGACTTAAACGTTCTGACTCAAAAGGTTGGGTTGGGTTATTAACAGTCCCTCGATCAGAAATTTGGTTTCTTCCAAATTGATGACAAGTGGGTGGAGTAGGGACCTCTCATCGGCTAATCGAGAGACTGTTAATAACCCAAACTTCTATTTCCCTTGTTTCTTGAGTTCACTAATGACCGTTTTCTCCCCCCTATATATCAAATTCCACTACCTTGACGGAAAGCGGTAGCAACAGATTCATCTAACTCATCTGCCATACCATTCCATGAAGACGAGTTCCATATTTCGATCCGGTCGATAGCTCCGCACACAACGATTTCTCGATCCAAATCAGCGAAAGATTGAAGTCGAGAAGGCACCATGATCCTTCCTTGAGTGTCTGGTCGTACTTCTTCAGACCCTGCAGCTAGACCACGTAACACGTTAGAGTCAGTGTCTCCATCTCTTACTTCTTGCTGAAGCCTTTGGACCATTTCTTGAAAACGTTCAGGTGTCCACAAGGCAATACATCCAGCCCAAGGCGAAAGATAAGCAGCATCAGCAAAGTAGCCGCGAAATTTTGATGGAAGTACAAGGCGTCCTTTTGCATCAAGGGTGTGGTCATAAGTTCCGACGAATGCCATGACTTTCTCCCTTTTCCTAGATTTGCATCTGATAAGTGGTACCCATCAGCAGGAGATTGTTCTCCCTTTTACACCATATTCCTCCATTTTATGCATTTATTACCCACTTTTGCAAGTAAAAGTTTAGAAAAATCAAAAATTAAGAAAAATGAAAAGACGGAACTTCTACAGCTCATCATCAACTAGATAATGATTCCTAGCCATAAAGTAGAAATATAAACTACTACCCGCTTCTTAAGTTCACCTTTTCAGCATCTGACCAAGTCGCTAGTTTCAATCGTCTGGGAGAATGGGATACCTCAGAAAGTTCAATAGGTTTGCCTCTATCAGCGGAGCCTAACTCTCTATCTTTTGAAACTCTTTCACCCAGATCAACCATGTAAGAACATCGAGTGCTTCTATCTTCGTTTCAAGAGTTCCATATTGAGTCTTAATACGAAATTCAAAAAGATCTTGATTCGGAGTAGGGAAAAACGGTGGTCTTTTCCACCATCTTGATTCTGCTAATCGGAACCATTGAGAGAACGCTGTTGGCCATAATCCGGGTCGTAAGGCAAGGAGCCTAATAACACTGAGTAACAGTTTTAGACTCATAGCGTAATGACTCTTACCTCTGAGGTAAGACCGAAGATGTTTTGACTCAACGATTCTTCCAAGTCACAAATTTCATTCATGACTGATAGAACTCATTAGGGTCTTCCTTGCTCTCCCCTTTGAAATCGCTCACGCATTTTAGCTGTGGTGCTTCCAAAAGTTTGACGAAAAGCAGAACCGCGACCCGCCTGCACTGCCTGCTGAATTCCTGTTCTACCTAGATGTCGAACGTTGCGTTCAAGACTTAAAGCAGATCCAAGCATTCCTAGAAACCCTATGAAAGAAAGAAGGTAAGACGTGGAGAGAGTCAAGATCATTACCACTGCAGCAGCAATGAAGCCAGCAATAGACCACTTCAAATTTCTAAGTGGATGAGTATAAACAGTAGTTTCAGAAACTTCACGCGCTAACGCTGGATCACTCTCATAAAGTTGATCCTCTATTTCATTAAGAATTCGTTCTTCGTCTTCTGACAGTGGCATTGACATCCCTTAGTTTCATACACCAACACTTTTAGCATTACATAATTGGAGGTGACCTACAACTTACTTATTCCATTTAATTTTATTGTGGTCCCCACTGTTGAGTACCTCTCCTCTTTGCTTTGATCCCTTCTGGTCCGACTGTGGAGCCTGGCCCAATCACATCGCCCCCAAAACGTTGTCGAATTTCATCTACTGCTTCATCTATCTCTCTTTGTGGAGAATAATCTTCTTCCCCTAACTGGAGTTGACGCACTTCGGAATCCTGTAAATTACTCACCGAAACTCCTAATAGTCTCACTCCGTCGGCGATATCCATTTTTTTTAGAAGAGTTTTTGCAGTGGCTAATATCTCTGCACTTGTATTTGTTGCGTTTAAGAGAGTTTCAGATCTGCTTGTGGTAACGAAATCTGGAGAACGCAATT
>CAJXEU010000024.1 GCA_913052525.1 uncultured Actinomycetes bacterium | reverse complement strand
ACCAAACCATCCCACGGGCTCTCAAGAATTTTGGTCATTCTTCTGAAGAAACAGAAGCAATTGTTGAGTACATAAACGAAAATCAAACAGTTATTGGAAGCCCCGGTTTAGATGAGAGTCAATACCCCGTGTTCGCGACCTCTATGGGAGATAACAGTATTCATCACCTTGGACACGTTCGCATGATGGGAGCAGTGCAGCCATTCTTATCAGGAGCAATTTCAAAGACCTGCAATATGCCAGAAGATGTTTCCGTAGATGACGTAGAAGAGTTATATATGGAATCTTGGAAACTAGGTCTTAAAGCAGTGGCGATTTATCGTGACAATTGCAAATTAGGTCAACCTCTTTCTACTGGGAAGAATGATTCTAAGTCCACTACTCCTCTTGAAACAGTAGAGAAAGTTGGGGCTTCGCTTGGGGAGCCGGTGAGAAGAAAGCTTCCGCGTAGTCGAGCATCCAGAACGTTTGAGTTTCGTGTTGCTGACTGCAAAGGGTGGGCGACTGTCGGCGAATTTGAGGATGGAACACCAGGAGAGGTTTTTCTTCGAGTATCGAAACAGGGATCAACCATGGCCGGGATCATGGATGCATTTGCTATTTCGTTAAGTCATGGACTTCAATATGGTGTCCCTTTGCGTGCTTACGTAGAAGCTTTCACTGGAATGCGATTTGAACCTGCGGGGATGACAGACGATCCAGAGCTGCGAATTGCTTCGAGTTTGATTGATTATTTATTTAGACGGCTTGCTGTTGAATATCTAAGCAATGAAGAACGAGCAGAGTTGAATATTCTTACCGTTAGCGAACGCACAGAACCTACTCTTCCAGGAGTCATTGAAGCAACAACTGACACACGTCAAGGGTCAGATGTCCCCCCGGATCCACCAAGCGTCCCTTCAGCATCACAGTTTGCTGCCCAATTAGCGATGAGTTCATCGGCTGATGCTCCCTTGTGTATGCAGTGTGGTGTGTCTATGCAACGAGCTGGATCGTGTTACGTGTGTACTGATTGTGGTGCTACGAGTGGGTGTTCATAATGGCTTTACTTCGTTTTTCTTTTGGAACTATGGGGTCAGGGAAAAGTACCCTTGCCCTACAAATCCATCACAACTTGACTTCTCGAGGTTTAAGAGGAATTTTGTGTAGCCAGTTAGATCGAGCAGACGGGAAAGTTTCTAGTGCATTAGGAGTTTCTGCTGATGCTGTTGAAGTGGGGCCACGACTAAACCTTTACGATTTAGCGCTTGCAATGAAAGAACGTCACGGCTCGCTTGATTACATTATTTGTGATGAAGCCCAGTTTTATCAAACTGAACAGATAGATCAACTCGCCCGAGTGGTGGACGAATTGGAAACAGATGTTTATACATTTGGGCTTTTAACCTCATTTCAAGGGCTTCTATTTGACGGAACACGACGCCTATTAGAACTTGCTGATGAATCAGTAGAAGTGCAGGTAGAGGCCAGATGCTGGTGTGGATCTCGTGCGACGCATAACGCTCGCCTTGTAGATGGAGTACAGGTCTATGACGGTCAGTTATTAGTTGTTGATGATCCAGAAAATCATCAAGTGGCCTATGAACTTCGGTGCCGTCGTCATTGGTTAGCTGGTGATAGCGGTCCAGATGGAATTCGTGTTACCGCTCACGCAGCACAGATACCTTTAAATTAGATCTGGATTCTAAGTTAGACCTTCAACTAGCGTCCATAGATTTGAATCAACTTCTACTTGGTTTGGAATTGAACGACTCCTGCCCGGTAAACGTGCTCCAGGCTGGCTTTCAATAACTTCAGCTAGTTGTTCTAGCCTTTGAATAAAGTTTTCGTCATAGGCGCCGGGATCTATGACGATGTAGAATTGTCCTAGGTCATGTGGAGGCCCCTCAGGGGCTTTTAGAGGCGGTACTTCTACGCTTAGTCGTGAACCCGTTAGAACTCCGGCTAAAAGTTCTGCCATAAGGCCAAAGCCGTATCCTTTGTAACCACCTGCAGACAACATTGAACCTTGTAAAGCAGCTTTTGGGTCAGTTGTAGGTTCACCGTTAGCGTCTACAGCCCAACCCAGAGGTATAGGCTCTCCGGCTGCTGCAGCCATCGTGATCTTTCCCATAGCTATAGCACTTGTGCTGAAATCGAATTGGAAAGCAACACCTCCATCACCATCAGGGACAGCCATCGCTACTGGGTTTGTTCCTAAAACAGGGGTAGTGCCGCCTGGAGGGGCAACTACCGCTGAAGCATTTGTGGCTCCAATCGCAAGCATCCCCGCTTGAGCAAATTGTTCAGTGAAATAACCTAATGAAGTGCAAGTTTGAGAATGCTCAATTGAGTAGGAACAGATCCCATTGTCGCGAGCTGCTTTAAGCGCAGTATCAAATCCGGTTGCGAATGCTGACTGAGCAAATCCGAAATGACCGTCAACTCTCACCGTTCCTGGACGGTCAACATGAATTGTTGGTTCAACTACGCCGTCAACTCGACCACTCGCTAATTGAAGGCAGTAACTCTCCACGTAATAAAGTCCACAGATCCGATTTCCGTTTTCTTCTGCAACTTTCACAGCATGTGCTACCAGTGAAGCGATTTTTTCAGAAGCCCCATGTTTGGCTAATGCTTTTCTTGTGGTTTCTTCTATTTCATCAAGAGATATAAGTGTCATAGTGATTCATTCATAAACGGGCGAGCCAGAATTATCAAGAATTTCTTCTGAAAGAAGAAATTCAGCAGCAATGTTAGTCAGATCTTTCCAATCAGCGTAATTTACTTTAAGACCGTCAGATAAAGCTTTCTGCATCTTGTCATCTAATAAATGATCAGCAGAAGTCTCTTGTGTCAAATAAACGCATCTGACTAGAGCGTCACCGGTGATAGGGGTTGGGTCACATGACCACGTGAAACCGTATGTTTGTAGCACACTTAAAGACTTAGCGATCAAAACAAAAGGAATAGGTGAATTCCAAGAGAACTCAGAAACATCGTTAGCAGGAAGAGAGTCAAGAATTTGGGCAGAGGCAACGACTTCGCTCAGACAGTTCGTATCTTCGGAGACTAATTGTAACCAGCCACGAATACCGCCGCCGTAATGCACCTCACAAAAAGTAACTTTTGTTGCTAGATGATCAGCCACGCTAGCCTCACAGCCTTTTACTCGGCTTGCCCGCTGAATAAGGTCACGTACTTCTCGAGGAGCAACAAGAACTGTTTGATCGAACATTTCATCTACAGCATTCATAAAAATGATGACCTTTGGTCAGTTTGTGGTTGTTGTGGCCAAACCCACCGATCAGATGTATCAGGACACAATTCTGCGATTCTTGGAGCACCTTGAAATAGTGTCACTCTTAACCAATCAGTTGACTGAGCTTTAAAATTATCCATGCCATACATCGCTAGCTGAAAACGTTGCAAATTCAGAGGTAAATGATCAAGGTCGCAAACATTCTCACGAGGCTCACTATAAGGTCCAGAATCTTTGACAGTCCGATTTACAGCTATGCCGTGGTGGGGAAGGTCCTGAAGAAATTGAGTTACTTTTATATCACAATCTGCTTTTTTAAGATCGTTTTTTAGTTGATTAAGACGAAGAGCGAAGTCAATAGCGACGTCTCGGTGTTCTGGATTAATGACAGAGCGTTCAGCACGTCGCGGCTCTTCAGCATTGTCGGAAATAACCCACCAATAGTGGCTAGCTTGAGAGCTTTCTAAATCTAGATCGTCTAACCAAAAGTATTCCTCGGCAATTTTGTCATTTAGATCTCCGACAGTCATTAACAAGTCCGGTGCATCTGAATTGTCAACTCTGAGAAGCCGGTCAACTTCGTCATCGCTTGTTTCGTCCAACTCCAGCAATAAAGAAACCACTAATTCAGTAATCTCCGGGCCTTGTTCTTCAGCCCATAAATAAAGAGCATCAAATGGAAACTCTTCGCTATCCATAGAAGAGAAAACATCACGAATACCAAGAATTACTTCAGATAAAGAATCTGGCCCCATCCAAGGCCACCGATCCTCACCTTGAAAAGAAGCAAAATGTTGATGTCCCTGTTCGATCCACTCTTCCAACAGTTCTCTGTGTTCAACAGAGTTTGGCAGGGCTCTAACACCAGCTAAAGCTAATTCACGTACGCTGACCCAAGCATTCAACTTCTTTGGATGTTTCATAGCCCAAGGAATCAATCCAAGACCTGTCGCATTACCTAACCCAAAGAAACGACACCACTGTTCATCAAAGGCAACCGCTTTTTCAGGGCTTCGAATCTGAGCACAATATTCAACAGAGTCGTAACTTGTTTCTCTAAAAAGCCATGCTGCTAGAAATTGAGCTCGGTAAGGAGCTGCAAGTGGATGATCAGGAGGAAAACCTAAAAAGGACCTCATACCGAATTTTCCGTTGCCATAAAATGCGGTACTTCGCATGATGTATCCGGCATCTCCTACTTTTTCTGCTTCTGGTTGAAAGCCAGAAGCAAGACGATTCACTAGGTATTCGTAAAAGCGAACACTTCGGTTACCGCGAGTAATAGATAGAACTCGGGAATCGAGGCGACTGGTTTCTTGTTTAGGTACTTCTGTGGCCAAGAAATTCAATAAATTTTCAGAGAGTTCTCCTTCAACGAGTGCTGCGGAAATTTCCCACCCATCAGCAATGACTCGGTCTGTGTGAAGCGATTCATCGATGGTGGTGGTAAAAGCAACGAAGTGGAAAATATGATCTTCGGCTTCAACTCGATAAATGATTTGACCACGTCCACATTCATCAAGATCAATTGATGTACGTTCTATTTTCCAGTTATTCGAAGCAGCACGACGAATCATTGACCGGCTAAAACTAAGACGAGTAAGACGAGCGGACCCAAGAGTGGTCGGGTGCATCACTTTCTCAGGAGGACGTAAAGAAAGGTCAGAATCGTGTAAGAATTCTAAAAGGCCCAAATCTTTCTTCCTTATATTAGGTCCCCTGAAAGTTAATAGTTACAGAGTTGAATCTACCTTATTGAAGGCCATTTGTAGCAAGTTGAGGATTTTAAGGAGATACTCTGTTCCCGTTTTCATTGATGATATTTAACACAGAGATGTATGAAGTTTGGGTTAATCGAAATCAAAAAACCCGTCAAAAACTTCGTCTATTGAGAGGTCTCCACCCATCCAAATGGCGCAGCGTTCTAAGAGATATTTATAGACAATGGGGTAATGAAATTTGATTTCGGAGCCATCTACTTGTTGGTTAGATTCTTTTGTGATTAGAGGGATTTGTGAACGGATGGCTTCGGCAAGGGCTTCAGCGTTAGCGATTACTTCTGTTTCGTTTTTTGGAGCGGCAGTACTGACCCAGTCGGCCTGTTGGGCTTGGGCTTCCCAAAGGTCCTGTACGGCGGTCCACCAGGCAGGATTTTCAGGATCTAAAGTCATAGCGGCAGCCATGTTTACATTGCTGAACGTTTGCCCCTGAATAACGAGCCAGTCTTGACAAAAGTCGCCGGTGAGTCCAAGGTTGTTATCGCTCTCTAACGGAACTAACGGAGGAAGTTCTTCATCTTGAAGAGGGACTAAATCAGGGAGTTGGTCTTCTGCGGGAAGCTCTTCGAGTTCTTCAATCGCTCCAATTTCTACTACTGGGTCGGCTGGGTTGTCGCTACCAAAACAACCGGTAGCGGTGAAGGAAGTAAGGAGAACTAGGAGACCAAAGTGTCGCATGTCTCAATATTAGTCGCTAGAGATGGTGAGGGTCCAAGTTGCCTGGATACGACGAGTCTTACTTCACCAAATCATTTTTTCTAAGATTAGAATGCTAATCAATAAATTTATAGTGAATTGAGTAGCAGACACTTGAGTGACTACAGGCCCCCATTAGACGACATCCGTTTGGCACTAGATGCTGTTACTGACATCTCATCTATTTGTGAATTACCAGGATATGAACATGTAGATTCCGAAACGATTGACGGGATGCTTGATGAACTTGGCCGTTTTGTAGCCGAGATCATAGGACCTGTTGATCGAATTGGAGATCAACAAGGATGTTCAGTTGAAGATGGCGTGGTAACTATGCCAGAAGAGTTTTATTCAGCATGGGATCAATTTGTTGAAGCAGGATGGAGTTCAATTTCTCAAGACCCTGACTATGGCGGCGGTGGTTTTCCTGGAGCTATTCAAACCGTAATGACAGAAATGTTAGGTGCTGCGAGTAGATCGTGGTCTATGGGTCCCATGCTTACTGTGGGGGCAATAGACGCTATTCACACTTTTGCTAGTGAAGAACAGAAAGAAACGTATTTGCCGAAAATGGTGGCAAATCAATGGTCAGGAACAATGAATCTTACTGAGCCTCAAGCAGGCTCAGATGTGGGAGCGCTGACAACTAAAGCTATCCCTCAGGGTGACGGTTCATGGCGTATTTTCGGGACCAAAATATTTATAACTTATGGCGAACATGAACTAGCGGAAAATATTATTCAACTTGTTTTAGCGCGCACACCTGATAGCCCTCCAGGAACGAAAGGAATTTCTCTTTTTATCGTTCCTAAATATATTGTCAATGAAGATGGCAGTTTGGGTGATCGAAATGATTACAAATGCTTATCGGTTGAACATAAATTAGGACTCCACGCGAGTCCGACATGTGTATTGTCCTTTGGAGACTCCGGAGATGGAGCCATCGGGTATTTACTTGGAGAAGAACATCAAGGCATGCGCTATATGTTCAAAATGATGAATAATGCCCGTCTAGGCGTAGGTGTGGAAGGGCTTGCTGTTGCTGAACGAGCCTTACAACTGGCATCTGAGTACGCCCAGGAACGACGTCAAGGTCGAGCCGTGGGATCACCAGCCGGAGAACAATCACTAATCATTGACCACGCAGATGTACGTCGAATGCTTTTAACCATGCGAGCGTATACAGATGCCATGCGAGGAGTTCTTTATTTGAATGCCGCTTACTTAGATATAGCGAAACGTCACTCAGACGTAGATACAGCTCAAGATGCAGCTGATCGCGCTGAATTACTTACCCCAATTTCAAAAGGGTGGTGCACAGACATTGGTTGCGAGATGACATCGCTAGGCATTCAGGTACATGGAGGGTATGGATATATCGAAGAGACTGGTGCCGCTCAACATTTCCGTGATGCCCGCATTTCTCCAATTTATGAAGGAACAAACGGAATTCAAGCGATTGATCTTGTGGGAAGAAAAGTTCCAATGAAAAATGGGGCGGTCGTAAGAGAACTTCTCGACGAAATTCAACAATTTAGTCAAGGACTTGATGAAACCAGCGAAGAGTTCACTTCTATAAAAGAAAATCTTGCAGAGGCATTATCTGTAACTAAGGAAGCAACTGATTGGATTTTTACTCACGGAATAGAAAACCCTAATGACGTGATGGCAGGAGCTACTCCATATTTGAGAATGCTCGGGCAATTAGTTGGAGGCTGGCTTTTAGCCCGTCAAGCAGTTTTTGCAAAAGAGCAAACTGAAGTTGGTAGCGAAAAATTTGACGCTGAATACTTAAATAGCAAAATTGTTGTAGCTCGTTTCTATGCAGAGCAATTACTTCCGATCGCAGGCTCTCAATTAAACGCAGTGACGGCAGGAAGCTCAGATCTTTATGCAATGCAGGCTGAAGGTTTCTCCGTCTGATGTGGACATTTCTCGGTTCCATACCGAGTCCCAGCCAGTCTTACCTAGATTTAGGCATTCTAGAACTGCGTGCCTACGGCTTAATGATCGCTCTGGGAGTTCTCGCTGCTGTTTGGTTTAGTCAAAAAAGATGGAAACAATACGGAGAAGATCCAGAAGAAATTTCAACGATCGCTCTTTGGGCTGTACCGGCAGGTCTCATAGGTTCACGCATCTACCATGTTGCTACTGACTGGAGAAGTTATCAAGGCCGATGGGAAGATGCAGTAAAAATCTGGGAAGGAGGCCTTGGTATCCCCGGAGGACTCGCCGCTGGAGTCATCGTTGGAGTAATAATTGCACAACGTCAAAACATTTCAGTTTCGAAAGTTTTAGATGCCATGATTCCTTCTCTCCCTCTCGCCCAAGCGATAGGGAGGTGGGGGAATTGGTTCAACCAAGAACTATTCGGACGTCCCACAGATTTACCATGGGGATTAGAAATCGCGTCCACACATCGGCCTGAAAAATATTCGAATATAAGTACTTTTCACCCAACATTTCTTTACGAAAGCCTCTGGAACATCGCTTTAATTTGGGTGTTGGTAGTAGTAGATCGAAGAAACTACTTAAAATCTGGACACCTTATAGGGCTCTGGATCTTTGGATATGGTGTGGGCAGGCTTTGGATCGAAACCCTACGGATAGATCAAGCCTCTCTGATTTTCGGAGTACGGGTGAACATTTGGATAAGTGCTATAGCAATTGTCGCTGGAGGCATAGTGTGGATTAAGGGTCTCAAGTTAATTCGTGCCAAGATCTAATCATGTCGTTCCACGAAAACACTTTCCGACGGATTGATCGAACTTTCGCTTTCATAGATCTATCCGGATTTACTGCATATGCAGATGAGCATGGAGATGCAGCCGGCATGGAGATTCTTAACGGTTTTCGAAACAGCGTGCGTCTTGTGGCAGCACAAAAGGGAGTGAGAATCGCAAAATGGCTTGGAGATGGCGCCATGCTGGTTGGAGTTGAACCAGAACAAACCGTAGAAGCAGTTATAGAAATGGAAGGTCTTATTGATCTATCTCAATCTCCACTACCAATGAGAGCAGGTATAGCTACTGGAGCAGTTTTACTTATCGACGGAGATGATCATGTCGGAAGAGCTGTAATTCTTGCTTCCCGATTATGTGATATGGCTGGGCCTCATCAAGTACTTGCTCCCGCTTCTATGGCTATGGCCCTTATGGTCAATACTGCGGTACGAAGAATCGGAGAACACTCAATTACCGGATTCGCTGAACCCTTTGAATTGGTTCAGCTGACTTCTCGAGATGAGTCTCTAGGAAAACACTAAATGACTCCTTTTGAAGAGTCTGTAGCTAAAGTGCTCAACAGTCTTCGCCAAGGTGAAGTGGTCACTTATGGGGAAGTGGCCGCAGAGGCAGGATTTCCAGCAGCCCATCGAGCGGTTGGGCGATTTTTAAAAAGCCATCAAGGGTATCCATGGTGGCGAGTAGTGACATCGACGGGAAGACTGGTTCCGGGATATGAGGTTGAACAAGCATCTCAACTAAGGAGTGAAGGAATCAAAGTCGTTAATGGTCGTGTAGTTGCATAAAGAGTGTGCCTTATCTAATGAGAACAAGAAGGTAAGATAAAGAAGTCTCTTGATTCGATGGTAATCAAAAGACGCTGCTCAGAAATAAGAGCAGCCAATCCGGTATTAGAAAAACCGAGAACAGGTAGTCATGTCGTTGACCAATCAATTTGCAACTCTTGGAGTAGATCCTGACATCGTGGAAGCTTTGACGAAACGTGGAATTACTGAACCTTTTGAGATTCAGGCTCTATCAATCGCGGACAGTTTAAGTGGCCGAGATGTATGTGGGAAAGCTAAAACTGGTTCTGGTAAAACGCTGGCTTTTGGGATTCCTTGTGTTCAAAAAATTGGCAAAGCTCAACCAGGTCGACCTACAGCATTAGCCCTTGTCCCCACTAGAGAACTCGCGACTCAAGTATGTAAAGAACTTAAACCTCTTGCAGCAGTCCGAGGTATGAAAGTTGAAGCTATTTATGGAGGGGCCCCTATAGAGAAGCAAATCGCTTTACTGGAGAAAGGAGTTGAACTAGTTGTAGCTACCCCAGGTCGGATGATTGATTTAATTGAAAAAGAAGAAATCACTGTTGCGGATCTGGAAGTGGTCATTGTAGATGAAGCAGACCGTATGGCAGATATGGGTTTCATGCCTCAAGTCGAGTGGATATTGAGAGGAGTGGAACGTGATCACCAGACTCTCCTATTTTCGGCAACTCTAGATGGAATGACCGCAAGTCTTATTAGTCGATATCAAAAAGATCCAGTTATGCATGAAGTTGCTCACAAAGAAATAACGGTAAAAGAAATGGAGCATCGATTTTTCACCGTTCATGAAATGGATCGAATA
>CAJXEU010000023.1 GCA_913052525.1 uncultured Actinomycetes bacterium | reverse complement strand
ATCTGGTACGGGTTCGGATATTGCGACCCGACAGTAGTTGATGAATGCAACGACAATGGCCAGTCCCAAATACGGTTTCAAGTCGATAATGCCATCACCCCCTCTACTTGGCATCACGTTGCCTTTACGTTTGAAAATACCGAGCTACGTCTCTACATCAACGGGGTAATGGTGCACAGCGGAAACGTTCCTGCTGGCGTAACCCCTCACCCTGTAGCTATTTCTAAGCTAGGTAAGTGGTTTCTCGGCAAAATAGATGACGTCCGTATCTGGAATGTAGCCAGAACAGAAACAGAAATAAACAATGCTATGACCGAACCATTACAGGGAAATGAAACTGGACTGGTTGCCTATTACACCATGGAAACAACATCAGATTTTGAAATTAAGGACATGAGCGCTAATGACTACCACGCCACCATGGTCGATACAGAAATCCGGTCCGAATTCTTTAACCCTCCCGAACATGACTGCCCGATTCCCCAAGGAAGCAATCAGTGCCCTTACCCAACCATTAACACCGCTCTTGAAGCTGTTACTGCTGGAGAAAGAATTTATGTAAAGGAAGGGCGTTATTCCGAGTTCGTTAAAGCCTGGAAACTGAACCATATAGATCAAGATTCGGAAACAGAATTTCAGATCGCTCCTACCCCGAATCCAGCGATAATTCTTGAAGGTCAAAATGATCAAGTAAAAATAGATGGAACTGTGCCCGTTAACGCAACTTGGGAAGTCATTAACCACAACGGCAACGACATCTATAAAGCGGTCATTGACATGCATGAGATTTCATTACTTGCTGGAGTGAAAGTCGAAAATGTTATCAGCCTGTTCGTGGATGACCGTTACATGATTCCTGCGATGCCTACCAACGTTACGAACCCAACCGACCCGACCACTGGTAACCCCAACAATCCAGAACC
Source organism: uncultured Actinomycetes bacterium (assembly GCA_913052525.1). Taxonomy (GTDB): domain Bacteria; phylum Actinomycetota; class Acidimicrobiia; order Acidimicrobiales; family MedAcidi-G1; genus MedAcidi-G2B. The sequence continues at coordinate 9,155 of CAJXEU010000023.1, read as the reverse complement.
TGGAACGATTTGGGCTTTACGGTTACAAAACCCATACTGGCACGACTTGGGGTATTTCCCAGGAGAATTAGCGAACCTTGATTTTGAAGAGGAATGGTCCTTCGACGCGAGCACCAGCACGCTTTACCTCTACCCGAGCCAAAACTATATCCCCACCTCCTCCAATGTAAGGGTCCGCGTAAGAACAGAAGTGCTGCACTTCGATCATGTCGATAGTTTCGAAATGAAAAACATTCACTTCTGGGCAGGAAAATTCGATATACACAATGGAAGTTTTATAAAGGTGGAGGATTGTAGAGCTTCCCATAGTTGGGAACATGGACTCCACGGATGGGAACTCGCCAACGACTACGGCAACAAGATTTTTGGTGGTTGGTATAACACGGTCCAGAATTGCATTTTTGAGTTCGTCAACTCCGCTCGTCCCCTACAAATGGTAGATGCCATGTTCCCACTCTGGGAAAACCTGCTTTTCCAATACAACGACTGGTTCAACAACAGTGAAGACGGTTATGTATATACGTCGGGAACGAATTCTAACTACAGAGGAGTAGGAGCGAACTGTGGGAATCCGAATTTATGTGAAAACATTGTGTTTGGTCCCCCCGTTATTCGTTACATGACCGTAAATCAGGTATTTAATGGTGCCCTCAACCCCGGTTTACATGCACTAGTGGAATACACGCGTATCGAAAACCAGTACTTGGACCAAGATGGCTCTGGCATACAACGCACTACAGGAAATGCGACGAAATCCACTACACGCTACGTCTGGCTAATCAACACGAATAGAAACGGGATGCGGCTGGACAGCAGTTGTAGTGGAACCAGTGCCTACGTCCACCACGCAGTAGCAGCAGGGCAGAAACGTGGTTTCCGACTCAAAGGCGATTACCACAAAGCCTTTCACCTTTCCGGCTATGACAACCGCACTTATGACATCAGTATCCCGCATAACAAATATTGTGGAACAGACCATGTGTTACCTGAAGAAACAGGCGGGCTTAACAGCATCTTATTGAACTCTTTCGCTGAAGCCAGTTTGGCTTGTGTCGCTGAACCATGCTGCAGATACCATGACGGAACAAATTGCACAGGCTACGTAGAGGGAACTGCGGTGAACGCGGATAGCTCCACCGCTGTTCAAATGGAAAGTCGTCTTGCACTATTAAGTCAGGGAGTCTGGTGGGGAAGAGCCCTCAACGAAGGCTACGAGCTCCCCTACCAGCATATTCATACTGAGCTAGCTGACCCATTCATTGATAACCGTGGCCGTAGCGACGCATCTCTTATCGAACAGTTTGGTGCTGACCCCTTTGAATCAGAAATGCAGGACTACGATTTTCGTCCGCGCAAAGGTTCACAACTCATTGATGCAGGAGTAGTCATAGTCGGTGTCAACGATGGCACGGACCCTACAGTACAACTTGATGAAATCTTCCCTAATCCAGTGGCCGATCCGAATTGGAAAACCAATCCTTTGCCGCACAATGTCGCCGTCACCTACCCTGGACAAAATCGTCCATATGTCGGAGAAGCACCAGACATAGGAGCATACGAGTATGGAGATACCGTCTACTGGATTCCCGGATACCGCTACCCTCACCCCTCAGTTCCTATTCCCGGAGATGGAGCTATCAACGTACCCATTGATTACAGTCTGGTTTGGAATTGGCCTTACAAAAAAGACTACGCAGGTACCACAGCCACCGTAACTGTCACCGGACCGGGAATTAACCGGACAGAAACATTCACTTACCCAGAAAACGTGTTCTTTGAAACTTTTCTCCCTGATTCGACATACACGTGGTCAGTTACCGTAGATGGAGTAAGTGGAGGCGAGTGGTCATTCACCACTGCAGATGATATCCACCCAACAAGTGATGTCAGCCGTGACACAGCAGTTTCTGCCCAGATGCCTCCCAGACACGACGCCAACCTTGACGTCACAGATACCACGATGGCATTTATCCAATTTGACATACCGAGTTCAATAGATACGAACACAGCCATGTACTTAGAACTCACTCCTGACGAGGTCACCGCATATGACGGAAATCTCACTCTCTATAAACTCAATTACAGCGGATGGAACGAAAATCTAGGTAGTAAAAACATTGGTTCACTTACCATAATAAATGAGCTTTTAACTCCATTACTAGTTATGACTTCCACCTCTCACCCGCTTACCGGCGATACTCCAATATCCATTGACGTTTCTGATTGGATCAATACAACAGGTGAAGTCACTTTTGTTTTAGGAACTGACTCAGCTACAGATGACATCACTTTCTACAGCCGCGAAAAACAATTCACTGACGGCTTTACAATCTTGGATGGAGACGGTGTATACCAGCACGGTTATGGTCCTCAAGTAGCTGTCTGGCCCAGAATCCGTTTCCCATAACTTTAGAAAATAGAGTAAATGTCTTATCCCCCTATGCATTTAGCGAAAAAACCTGCTCTACGAGGATGGTCTCATCGGTTAGCTTTCGTGGCAGCCATCGTTCTTTGCCCGATTCTCATCATTAGTGCACAAGAAGCAAAATTTTTAGCTTCTCTTTATTCAATCGCAGTTATTGGTCTCTTTGGAGTGAGTTCTTTCTACCATGGGCACACTTGGAGTCGTCAAGCACATAGTCTTTGGCGACGATTTGATCATGCCATGATCTTTGTAACAATTGCAGCAACGTACACTCCTATTTCTTGGCTACTGCTGCCTCGTTCTAACGCAATTCTTGTTTTATCTGTGGTTTGGATCGGTGCTCTTATTGGTGTGTTAGTGATGATGTTTTGGCCTGCTCCACCTAAACGCATTACCGTTCCTTTATTTATTACTGTGGGCTGGTCAGCGCTTCTAGTCATTGATGAACTCTGGAAAAATTTAGGAGGCTGGGGATTTACTTTTCTACTTTTAGGTGGAGCGTTTCACACACTAGGGGCACTTGTTTATGGAACACAAAAACCAGATCCCTGGCCAACAAAATTTGGATTTCACGAAATCTTTCACTTATTTGTGGTTCTCGCTATCACATCGCATTACATAATTATTGCTTTCATCGCTCTACCCACAACGAAAATTTAATCTCTTTGTTTCATAACTGTGACAAAAAAATAATTTAGATTTATTGAGAAGTGCCCTAATACAATTGGAGCATGAATAGTTCCATAAATTCTGAGCTAGCGGCGCTTGAGCAAACATGCAAAGCGCTAATTCGTCTACGTGACGAAACAGCTGCTCGAAGTTTGGCAGAACTAGTTGTCTCTCGTTACACCACTCTTACCCAAGTAAACGCTGACGATGCGAAACGAAAATTCTTTACTTCTCTAGTTGAAGATTTCTCACCCGATGTTTTGGCATTAAAAGACGCTGTGACTGCCTACCAGGAAGCCCTGGACCCTATTTCTGCTCAAATGGTGTGGGATGCAGCAGAGGCACCGCGACTTGATCTTTTCCGATCAATAAACCTTGCCACAGATGGTATTCACACTCTGCTACACATGAGAGCAGATCTTTTACGTTTTAAAGATAACGCACTTTCACCTGTCGAAAAAGATTTGGAATACCTACTGTCGTCTTGGTTTAATCGAGGTTTCCTTGAACTTCAAAGTATTGACTGGCAAACACCAGCTAAAACTCTTGAAAAATTGATCGAGTATGAAGCAGTGCATGAAATTCGAGGCTGGGATGATCTTCGTAGACGTCTTGAACATGATCGGCGTTGCTATGGGTTTTTCCATCCAAGCCTTCCCGACGAACCATTAATTTTTGTTGAAGTAGCTCTTCAGCATGACTTAGCAACCAAAATCGGAGACGTGATTGATGCACCAATACCAATCAATGAAACTACCGATCCTTTTCTCCCTGATACTGCAATCTTTTATTCAATCACGAACTGCCAAGCAGGGTTACGCGGTATCCCTCTTGGTGACTTCCTACTCAAACAAGTGATAAGCGAACTTCAATTAACCGTTCCAAGTCTGACTCAATTCTCAACTTTGTCACCAGTGCCAGGTTTACGTCGATGGGTGGATGAAGAAAACATTGATCTTGAAACATTTGAAAACGATCTTGAGAAACTAACAGCAATCTATTTAGTAACTGCAAAAAGAAATAACCAACCTCGTGACCCTGTTGCTCGCTTTCACCTACGCAATGGAGCACAACTCGAACAAATCAACATCGATGGTGACTTATCGCCAAAAGGACAAGCTGAATCATTCGGTGTTTTAGTGAACTACATTTACGATCCCGAAACGGTCGCGGAAAACCACGAAGCATTCATCAATGAACACCATCTAACTGTTAGCCAAAAAATTTCTAAACTTATTAAAAAATAGTTTTAACTAGTCGGCAACTTCTATTCGAACCAAGTCGCCACCTACCTCTGATTCAAGAACAGTGACCGTAACATTCTCGTAGATAACTGTTCCTCCAACAAGAAGTGCCTGAATTGGCTCCACAGGATCCTAAGAGAGCACAGATAATTAAAAACAAGAACCACTTATTGTGGTTTTTCTCACGAAAATGCTCTTTTCTTATTTTTGTGATATCACTGTTATAACAAAGACAAAAGGAATACCATATGTTCAAGTATTTAGCTTCAGCACTATTAGTACTAATACTCGTTTCTTCTAGTTGTAGTAGTACTGCAGATGAATCAACAATATCTTCAACTACTGCCGCACCAGCCACAACTACCGCACCAGCCACAACTACCGCACCAGCCACAACTACCGCACCAACCACAACTACCGCACCAACCACAACTACCACACCAACCACAACTACCGCACCAACCACAACCGCAGAAATTGATACTGAACCGCCATCTGCTCCCACAAATCTGGCGTGCGGTGGCTTTAGTGGTGGCAGTGGTGAATTTACTGTTGTCTTTGATGCACCGCCGGACCCTAGTGATATAGATACGATTCGTGTTTACACAGATCAAGGTTCTGGATTTAAAAGAGTAGCCAAAACCCCAATCGATGGTTCACCTGCCACTTTTGGATTAGTTATAGATCTTCAAACAGATGATCCAGTTAGTTGGTCCATTTATTTCTATTCAGATTCACTTGGTGCCGGTACGTTTGGAGTAGCACTGACGTTTGGAGATGCTGCGGGTAATGAATCAGGATGGTACCCAGCCACATTTACCGCAAACTGGATGGGAGATTGCTCCGTATCCTCATATCCATAATCTCTTCAAAGTATCTTTCACTATGTTGACCAGTTTTGATGATTATTTCATCCACCAAACACCACATCCAGTAACCACTCCATCAACTTCTGACCGTCATGCATATGACCGCTATTGGTTTAATGGCTATACAAATGATGGAAATCTTTTCTTTGGAATTGGGGCAGCACGTTACCCAAATTTAGATGTCCAAGACTGCGGATTTAGTGTTGTTCATGATGGTGTCCAACATTGTTTTCATGCTTCAAGGCGCATGCCTATTGATCCTGCTGACATGTCAATAGGTCCCTTTTCTATTGAAGTTCTAGAACCATTAAAATCATTACGTGTTGTTATCGACGACAATGAAACCGGTATTAGCGCGGATTTAACTTGGATTCCTCGGACAACAAGTTTCGCAGAAGATCATCAATTATTAACCCGTGAAATGATTGGTTTTCATATGGAAGCCACAAGATTTAACCAATTTGGTTATTGGCAAGGAACTATTAATATTGGTAGCGAATCAATAACTGTAGACCCAGTTGACGTTTATGGAACAAAAGACCGATCGTGGGGTGTACGTCCAGTTGGAGATCCTGCTCCTCCTGGTACGCCAAGAGAACCAACTGGATTTGTTTTTCTTTGGGCGCCACTCCATTGGGGTGATCACACCACACATGTAGGACTATTTGAAAATCCAAAGGGACATAGGTGGCATTGGGATGGATTTATTGTTCCTGCGTATAAAGATCCAAATGCCATTCCTAAGAGTGAAGAAGAATCTATTGAAAGATTGTTGTCTGTAAAACATGATTTACAGTTCGCTTCTGGAACTCGTCGAGTAACGGGAGGACAACTTTCTTTAGAACGTGCCGATGACGACCCATTAATAATTGAATTAGAAGAGTTGCTTACTTTTCGTATGAAAGGGATTGGTTATGGTCATCCAGTGTGGCGGCATGGCCGGTGGCATGACGAGTTAGCTATTGGTACAAGTTCTTGGCGTTTAGATGAGATAGATGAGATGGCGTTAGAAAACCTTCATGTCCAAGGGTTGATGAAAGTAACAAGCGGAGATAACGAAGGTGTAGGTGTGTTAGAGCAAATCATTGTTGGTCCGTGGGCGCCAGGTGGTTTCACCCAAATATTGGATCCCGCGTGAACCTTTTTTATTTGTTTATATGTCCTAAAAGAACATTAACGGTATTAACTCCAATTTCTTCAACGGCATACCCGCCTTCCATGACGTACAGCGTTGGTAGTTCTAAAGAAGAAATTAGTTGACCAATAGTCAAATAATTGTTGCTAGTTAAGCGAAAGAAACTAATCGGGTCATCTTTAAAAGTGTCAACGCCAAGTGAAACAACCAAAGCATCAGGGCGATAATATCTGATTGTTTTTAAACCGATTTCTAAAGAGTCAACCCATGCAGGAAATTCAGTTCCTCTGTTCATCGGAAGATTGAGGTTGGTTCCTTCTCCGCTACCTTCGCCGATTTCATCTACATATCCAAGAAAGTGTGGGAATGCATCTTTTGGATTTCCGTGTAAAGAAACAAACAGAACATCATCTCGATCATAAAAGATGCTTTGTGTTCCGTTCCCATGATGAAAATCAATATCCAAAATGGCAACTTTAGTAGCACCATCAGTGAGCATCCCTTGAGCTGCAATCGCAGCATTATTTAAAAAACAGTAACCACCGAATTGGTTTGATGACGCGTGATGTCCTGGTGGACGACAAAGAGCGAAAACTTCTGACGCCCCATTACTGATTCGTTGTTGACCAGTTTGAGCGATAGCTGCAGCGGCTTGAGCTGCTTGCCAAGTACCTGCAGTTATTGATGTTTCTGCTGCGAGCGCGTAATACCCGAGTTTTCCATCAATGTCATCCGGTATTCGATCTTGATGAAAACCTCGTACTGGAAAAATAGTTGGGATCGCTTCTCCGGTGTAACCAGAAAAAATCCATTGGTCCCAACAGGTTTTTAAAAAATCGACATACTTTTTTTCGTGTACAGCAAACAATTTTTCTATATCTAAATTATTTGGTTCAGAGTGGTTAAGAAATCCTTCATTGTTCAACGCATCAACGATGTAGTCCCATCGTTCAGGGCATTCAAAAGGTCGAACTAACTTCCCATCGTAAATTTCTCCGGCAGGAAAATGAGCTAAATGGTCTTTACTTAAGATGATTTCCATACTGGAACCCTAGACATTTGTGATTGCACGTAGGCTATATATGTGCTTAAAAGTAAACCTGATCCTAAAAAAAGCTTCTTTAGTGTGCTTTTGATTGGAGCATTAGTTTGGGCCGCCTTTGTTTTTTTAAAAATACTTATTGCGATAATTATTGGCATTGTCTTGCTTTGGGTGGGGTTTATTATTTTAAGAATGCTGGTAGCTTCGCCACCTGAACCACCACCAGCGGGAGAACTTCGAAAAGTAAAGTTACTTTATCGATGTAGTTTGTGTGGCACTGAAGTACGAATGACTACTGCACCCAATGAAAGCCCTGAAGCTCCACGGCATTGTATGGATGAGATGGATTTGTTAAAGACTGAAGAGTAATTTTCACTTTCCGCGCGAAGTTATCCACAACTGTGGATGAACCTGTGGGAAATTACATGGATGTTATTTCGTGTGCAAACACAAAGAAATGACTGAATTATCGGTACTGAGTAGCTGTAATTATCCCACCTAAAATACTTGCCAACCCAGCCATCAAGTAAATGTTGTTAGTACCGCCTGGTAACCACGCAACGTAGTTGAAAAAGATTATTAACATTCCAAGGCCCAGTAAGAAAAACATTAAAACAGGAACCCATTTGGGTGAAGAATCTGATCCTGGAGGGTTCGGAGCCTGATAACGAGAACCTGAAGGCCCTCCTTTTGGTGTTACCCGTCCACCTTCGACACGACGTTTTTGTGCTTTAGCCATATAAAGAGGATACGGCATTAAATCGCTACAGACGACGGATCGGCGGATTCTCATCGCTACTGTTAATGGTGTGGGAGCAACTGTACTAGTAATAGACAATTATGATTCTTTTGTCTACAACCTCGTCCAATATTTGGGTGAGCTAGGAGCTAACCCTGTCGTACACCGACATGATGCAATCACTTTGGATGATGTAGAAACACTGAATCCAGATGCTGTCTTAATTAGCCCTGGACCAGGAAGACCAGAAGATGCTGGAATTTCAACTTCGGTAATTCAATGGGCTGCTGGTCGAGTACCTGTGCTTGGTGTTTGTCTTGGTCACCAAGCAATTGGGGTTGCTTGGGGTGCGCAAGTAGTTCGGGCTCCAGAAGTTATGCATGGAAAAACTTCTCATATTGAACACACTGAAATGGGCGTATTTGCTGGTCTACCTTCTCCTCTTGAAGCTACTCGGTATCATTCTCTCATTGTGGATAGAGACTCTCTTCCAGATGAACTTGAAATCACTGCGGTAAGCACAGATGGTTTAATTATGGGTATTCGACATAAAGAATTTGATGTAGAAGGGGTTCAGTTTCATCCTGAATCAATCCTTACCGTGGCGGGACATGACTTACTAACTAATTTTCTTGCACGTATTAACTAACGCTTTATTAAGGAGCCTCAGTAGTAGTTGTAGTAGTTGTTTCTTCGGGGGGTTTTTGTTCACCAACCACAAGTGCAACATAAGAACCAGGCTCAGCTTCTACCCCAGCTGCAGGATCCTGAGAGATTACTCGTTGATGATTTGCGCTTCCGTGTTCAACTTCTTGGAAAGTAATTGATACCCGGAATCCGAGAGTAAGACTGGTAAGTAAATCGTTAGCAGCAGTTAACTCAAGTGCAACCACAGAAGGAACAACAACTGGTGCGGGTCCATCAGAAACTATTATTTCTACCGTTCCACCTGGCGCAAATTCAGTTCCACCAGGTGGATTGGTTCTAATTACAATTCCTTCCGCAACATCTTCACTACTTTCATAAGTCGTA
>CAJXEU010000022.1 GCA_913052525.1 uncultured Actinomycetes bacterium | reverse complement strand
TTAACGAAAGCTCTCTCTGAGCTGGTTTAAGCGGCGTCGAACGCTGCCATCAATAATGTCGTCACCTATTTCAGTAATCGCTCCACCTAATACCGATGGGTCAATAACTACTTTGATCTCAACGTCTTTACCCGTAGAGGTTTTAATCCCCTCAACAAGTCTTTGACGTTGATCTGAAGTCAGGTCAATAGCGGATCGCACTGTTGCGACAGCTTTATTTCGTGATCCGGCGCTACGTTCAACAAACGCGTCAACAATAGAAGGAAGGTCGCTGGCTCGCCCTGCGCTAACCACCATGGAAATCAGTGATGCAGTCGTTGCCGAAGCTTTTCCTTCTAATAAATCTTCAATCATTTGAAGACGCCTAGCGACGGGAACATCAGCATCGGCAAGGGTTGAGCGGAGTTCATCATTTGATTTAAAAGTTTGAGCGAACCCAAACAACTCGTCTTCAACCGCAGAAAGATTTCCTTCTGCTGCCGCAACACTAAATAATGCGTCTGCGTACCCAACTATTGGTGAATCAGTCATTGCTGCCTGTCACCTCGTCAATGTAAGCATCGATTAAGCGTGCTTGTGCATCAGCGTCCAGGCTGGATTGCACAACCCTTTCAGCTGCACCTAAAGCGATACCAGAAACTTCTGCTCGAAGATCAGCTATCGCTTGAGCTTTTTGGGCTTCAACGTCTGCTGCAGCTTTTTCTCGCATCTCAGCAATTGATCCTTCTGCCTGAGTGGAAAGGTCCGTTCTTAACTGATCTGCTGTGACTCGTGCTTCTTCAATGATTCGCGCTGATTCTGTTTTTGCATCTGCTAGTTGGGCTTCGTAGTCAGACTGAACTGCCTGAGCATCAGTCTTAGCTTGTTCTGCCGCATCTAGGTCAGCTCGTATTTTTTCTGCTCGAGCGTCCATGGCCCCCTTAACAGCAGGGAAACCTTTCTTGACCATGATGACAAACAAAATCAAGAAGGCTGCGCCTCCCCATATGATCTCGTTTAGTTCAGGAAGAATAGGGCTCGGAGCTTCTAAGCATCCTTCTAATTCGTCTTGAACAGTTTCATCGTGTGCCACATGACGTATGTCTTCTGATGTCATGTGGTCACTGTGACCGTGATGTTCAAGTGCTTCTTCAAATCGTTCCGCGACACAAGCACCTATGCTTTCGCCTGATGCGCCAGCTGGGCCAGCAAAGGCCGCGATACTTATCGTTGAAACAAGCGAAGCCACCAAAAGGCGGTTCCATCGTTTACTCATTGGTTTAACTCTCTCTCGTCGTCGGCGTTTTCTTAAGGCATCAAGAGGATAAAGACCACGAACCCGATAAGGGCAAGTGCCTCGGTGAAGGCAATACCTAGGAACATTGTCGTCCTAACCATGCCAGCCGACTCAGGCTGACGTGCCATTGATGAAATTGCGTTACCTACTACGGTCCCGATACCAATCCCAGGGCCAATAGCCGCAAGTCCATAACCTAAGCCTGCACCGATGGCCTTTAAGCCTTCGAGCATTTCGCCAGTTGCAGTCTCTGCAAGAACATTCAACACTTGAATTCTCCTGTATTTCTATGTCTCTTCCGGAATTTCCGAATGAGTATTTCTGTTTAAAGATCTATTACTTTATTCACCCTTTAATGCGCGGGGTGTAACGAACCACCGATGTAAACGGCGGTAAGTATTGTGAAGATGAAGGCTTGTAGAACCGATACCAAAATTTCGAAACCGGTCATAAGTACCAACATCGCGAACGGTGCTGCTGCTCCCACATAGGTTGCATCCCAAAGAGCTGCGGTAAGGACAGCGAACGTAACTAATAAGAGGTGACCGGCAACCATGTTGGCCCAGAGCCGGATAGCCAAAGAGAAAGGTCGAACCACGAACGTTGAAACAAGTTCTATCGGAGTAACGATGAGGTAAAGAGCTTTAGGTACTCCTGGAGGGAAAAGAGAGTTTTTGAAATATCCGCCGAGTCCTTGAGAGCGAATCCCAACAAAGTTATAGATAAGCCAAACGATAAGAGCCAACGTGATTGGCACTGCCATACGACTATTCGCGGGGAATTGGATTCCAGGTATCACTTCGAAAATATTTGAGAACAGAATAAAAAAGAACATGGTGGTCAAGAACGGCATGTATTTTTTGCCCTCTGGCCCGATGGTCTCCATCACCACTGACTCTTCAATAAAGTTGACTCCAGATTCTGCTACGTGTTGTACTCCAACTGGCACTAATGAAGTCTTTTTTCGTCCGGCGGTCAAAAATATTGCTGCGGTAATTACGACTGCTGCTAAATAGATGAGAACTGTCTTATTGACCGCGTACAAAGTGTCTCCGAAGAGAATGTCGGGCCATTCAAATAAATGAGTTATAGGCGGAAAATCAAGTGCGAGTACATTCACCGTGGATTGCTACTCCTGAAAGTTGTCTGTTGATGGTTTATTTGGCATTAATCCTGGGAAAGCGAGCGATGCCGAAACATGCTTAGTTTCCCAAATAAGTAATCCCAAGTGGGTTATTAAAAGAGTTATTGCAAAAGGCACAGTAGCGAACCAATCGGCGTTTCGTACTATCAGGACCGCTACTGCCATTAATCCGAGTCGAATGAGATAACCAAATAGAACCGCTCCATAGAGAGTGTTTAACGAAATTGCCAGTGCTCGTGAAATAATTTTTGCGCCGAGGAAGAAATTGAAAGAAACTAGCGCCAGCGCTAATCCGGAAGAAACGATCCCACCTACCCCATCTAGAACCACACCAACAAGAAGAAAAACAGGCGCAACTAATAAAGAGCGACGAACAAGGTCCCGTGCTATCGCGACTTCAGGAGCGTCAAGAGACGCAGCGGCTGCGCTCATACCAAGGGCCCGTTCGATTGCCAGTTTTCTCGCCGTTCAGCAGCCTGCTGGTCAAGAGTTTGAGAGTAGTCTCGATACATCTTCCATGCGGCATAACCGACAGTGATCAAGACAAGAATTATTGTAAAAAGAGGTGAAGTTCCGAGTTGGCGGTCTATAAGCCAACCAACAACTCCAAAGATTGCTGGAGTTACTGTAAGTTCAAAAGCTGCTGCAAAAGCATCGCCGAAGCCCTGCTTTAACTCACGCGTACCAGCTTGTTTCATGAAGGATTCCTCTTAACCTAAAAGCGTCTGAAGAAATAAACTTCAGACGCTTGTGAATCTATTCTCAAATGAGGTTAGAGGCAACCTGATTCACTGTCTTAATCTCATTTTTTCAACAGATTTTTTTAAACGGTCACATCTTTGTCAGACCTGAGTCTCGGATGCAACACAGTAAAGAGAACGAGACAAACAGCAGCTATGCCTGCGGGCACTATTGCATCTCCTTCTCCTGTATAAGTCGGCCAGAGAACCAAGCCGGAAAGTAGAGCCGTCCATGCCCACAGAATCAATACAGCTCTTCGATGGCCATGACCCAGTCTGAGTAAGCGGTGATGTAGATGATTCTTATCAGCTTGTGTAATTCTGATGCCTCGAGTAGCCACACGTCGGATAATGGCAAATGTCATGTCAAATAAAGGCACTCCTAAAACGATTAGAGGTATGAAAATTGGAGCGAAAAAGAAAAATGACTGGCCGCTAAAGGGCACATCGGTTCGGCCTCCCACTGAAACTGTGGATGCTGCGAGAAGTAGCCCAAGAAGTAATGCACCACTGTCTCCCATAAAAATACGAGCTGGGTGAACATTGTGAGGTAAGAAACCTACGCATATGGCAACAATCAAAATTGCTATGAGAGCTCCTGGATTGCCAGGGAATAAAACTCCGGAGTCTCCGAGACGTATTGCGTAAAGGAAAAAAGTTATCGATGCGATACCTACAATGCCTGCCGCTAAGCCATCTAGGCCATCAATGAGGTTGACCGCGTTGACTATGAGAAAAACCCACACAACAGTAAGTAATGCGGAAAGGTCGGGTGACAGAATTATGAGATCTGAAAATGGAATGCGGAGAACAAGCAGTGAAATTCCTGTTAAAGATAAGACGCTCCCTGCTACAACCATCCCAGCTACTTTGGCTGGGGCAGAAATTGGACGGATGTCATCAATCACTCCTACTCCACATATAATAATAGAAGCAATAATTAGTCCGATCATTTCGGTTGGTGCTGCAAAAACTGAAGCAAACTCTCCAATGCTCCAAGCCGTGAGCAAGCCTGCCAGCACACCGCAAAGCATTGCTATTCCTCCTAAAGATGGAGTGGGTTCAGAGTGCATATTTCTTTCATCGGGTTCTACGAGAAGTCCGGTTTTAATAGAAATTCGATGAATCAATGAGGTCGCTAGTGTGGTAACTAGTGCAGCCACTAGTCCTACGGTGACGTAGGCTGCTACACCCGGCACTTATCTCTCCTGCCTAACTGTCATAAGCTGGGAATTTGCTGCAGAGTTCAGCGACTTCTGCTCGTATAACACCTATCTGTTGTTCGTCTTCTCGGTTTCTTAAAGTGCGAGCAATCAGTTCTGCTATCTGAACCATTTCTGGTTCTTTCATCCCTTGCGTAGTAGTAGATGGAGTACCTATTCTCATTCCGCTAGTGACAAATGGGGAACGCGGGTCATCAGGAACAGTGTTTTTATTTAACGTAATGCCGGCGCGGTCTAAAACATTTTGTGCTACTGCTCCAGTTAATTCTGAATCGAAAGTACGTAGATCCACCACCATCAAATGATTATCAGTACCCCCTGAAACCAAACGAAATCCGTGTCCTCCCAAAGCTTCCGCCAACGCTGCAGCATTGCTTACTATCTGTGCCGCGTAAACTGGGAAAGAGGGATCGGCTGCTTCCTTGAATGCAACAGCTTTAGCTGCGATGTGATGCTCCAAGGGCCCACCTTGGATACCGGGGAAAATACCTTTATCTATTTTATTCGCGAGATCTTCGCTTGTGAGAATGCACCCGCCTCTTGGTCCGCGGAGTGTCTTATGTGTTGTAAAAGTAACCACATCTGAGTACGGAACTGGATTGGGGTGAACACCGCCAGCTATAAGACCTGCGATATGAGCAGCATCGAACATAAGTAAAGCTCCAACTTCGTTGGCGATTTCACGTAATGGTGCGGGCTCAATGATACGAGGGTAAGCAGTTGCCCCTGCAACTATAAGTTTCGGTTTATGTTCAGAAGCAAGTGCCCGCAGTTCTTCAAAGTCAAGACGTTCGTCACTTTTAGTAAGGCCATAGGAAACAAAGTTGTAGAGAATCCCGCTGAAATTTACTGGTGATCCATGTGTTAGATGGCCTCCGTGGTCAAGGCTTAATCCAAGTACCGTGTCTCCTGGCTCTAAGAGGGCTTGGAACACAGCCATGTTTGCATTGGCTCCCGAATGAGGCTGAACATTTGCGTGTTCAGCTCCAAAGAGTGATTTGACTCTTTCACGAGCTAAGTCTTCAACTTCATCTACAACTACATTTCCGCCGTAATAACGTTTACCGGGGTATCCCTCAGCATATTTGTTGGTGAGTACAGATCCTGAGGCTTTTAGTACTGCAGGTGAAGCAAAATTTTCTGAAGCAATTAATTGCAACGTGGAGTTCTGGCGTTCAAGTTCTTGATCGATGTATCCGAAAAGTTCTTCGTCTCGATTTGTTGGCCAAGGCATTTTACTTTCCTTACTTTTTATTTATGTTTACTTCTAGATCAGTTACTACGAATATAACGAAGCAACCAACCGGTACTAGGAAACTAACTTAGGTATTTGTTATGACACTAGTCATGTATCTACTTTTTTTAAATAGTTGACCAGTGATTGCGTGACTGAGTCTAAAGGTGCTGACGATCGACGAACTAAAACTAGTCGCCGTTTTGTTAGAGGTGTTTTTTTAATCGGTATAAGAGGGTCGATACCTGCTTTAGCTTGCGCGGGTGGTAAAACTGTCCAACCTAAACCAAGACGTACCATCTCTGCTAAAACTTCAGGCTGATTAGACTCTGCCGTCACTTCGTAAGAAGCACCGAGGGTAGAAAGCGCTGAAGCGATTATTCGGCGAGTATGGGAGCCTTTGGGGAAAGATACCCATGGCCCCCACTTCTGAGGAGATCTGGCTATCTTTTCTTTAGGGGCGTAAATCAACAAAGGTTCTTCTAAAAAGACTTCGCTTTGTAAGTCTTCAGAAATTACTTCTGGTTCCACACAAGCTATAAGGTCCAGTGATCCTTCTAACAATGCTTCAAGTAGCGCCCCCGAAGGGGCGACAGTTAGTCGTAAATCAACATTAGGGAACCTTTCGTGGAATTCTCGAATCTCACTCGCCCGATGATGAACAGCGATGGCATCTATAGCTCCGAAACGAATCTGCCCTGAGGTTCCGTCTCTTTGTGCTTGTGCCCAATGTGTGAGATCTTTTGTTTCTGCTAAAACTCGGCGAGCATATTCTAGTACTTGCTTTGCTTGAGGTCGAAGAACTGTAGACCGACCCCTTCTTTCAAATAGTGGTAGTCCCACTCGTCGTTCAAGTTCTATCAGGCCTTGTGTTAAGGCCGAGGGGGTTACTCCCAATTGCTCGGCTGCAGCAGCTCTTGTCGTATTATTAGCTGCGGCCAGTAAATACTCAAGTTGTTGAACACTCAGATTCGGCAACAACAATTCTTTCTTCTCTGACATGTGGATCTCCTTTCTTCATATTTAGTATCTCTTAATAATAAACATTCTAATTAAAAATATCTTATGATTAATCCTTATGAACAAACCAGTAGACATTAAAGCCGCATCAGGCAAACTAGGAATTCTTACTCCCGGAATTGGAGCTGTATCTTCAACTTTTATCGCCGGAGTGATCGCAGCACGCAAAGGTCTTGCCGCCCCCATTGGATCTGTGAGCCAAATGGCACACATCCGTTTAGGGGCGAAAGAAGAAGACCGAAACCCTCTAATCAAAGAATTCGTTCCACTCGCTAAACTTGATGACCTTGTATTTGGCGGATGGGACCCAATTTCGTCAAACGCTCTAGAGGCAGCCAGAACATGCGGCGTTCTTGAAGAGAAGGATCTTGCTCCTCTCTCTGCAGAACTTGAAGGAATAGTTCCTATGGATGCAGTTTTTGATAATAGATGGGTCAAAAAACTAGATGGAGTTCGAATCAAAAATATCGCTTCCAAATGGGAACAAGCAGAAGCTCTTATTGCTGATATCGAAAACTTCAGATCTGAAAATGACTGCGAACGCCTAGTAATGGTTTGGTGTGGCTCCACCGAGGCCTTTCAAGAGGCAAGCGAAGTTCACTCTTCCGTCGCTGCATTCGAAGCCGGATTGCATGCAAATGACGAAAATATTTCGCCAAGTCAAATTTATGCGTATGCAGCCTTAATGAGTGATGTGCCGTTTGCCAACGGAGCACCAAACCTTTCCGTTGACCTTCCCTGCATGATTGAATTAGCCAAAACACGTGGAGTGCCTATCGCAGGGAAAGACTTCAAGACCGGACAAACGCTGATGAAAACCTTGTTGGCTCCAGGCCTAAAGGCACGCATGTTGGGATTAAACGGCTGGTACTCAACCAATATTTTGGGTAACCGTGACGGTGAAGTTCTTGATGATCCAGAAAACTTTAAAACAAAAGAGGTTTCAAAACTCGGGGTGCTTGATGCCATTCTTCAACCTGAGTCTTATCCAGATCTTTACAGCGACATCCACCATGTAGTGCGAATCAACTATTACCCGCCAAGAGGAGACAACAAAGAAGGCTGGGACAATATTGACATCTTTGGGTGGCTTGGATACCCAATGCAAATCAAAGTGGACTTTCTTTGTCGGGACTCAATCCTCGCCGCACCAATCGTTCTTGACTTAGCTCTCTTCATGGATTTGGCAGCTCGCGCTGGACAATCAGGAGTGCAAGAATGGCTGTCCTTTTATCTAAAGGCTCCTCAATCGGCAACAGAGTCAGGTCCAGAACATGACCTCTTCATTCAACAAACAAAGTTAAAAAATACTTTAAGAGAGTGGATGGGTGAACAACCAGTCACACACTCAGAAGCCGGCTAACAGCTCAAAGTCAGATACGCGTCTCGCGACCTTTCCAATATTCGTCCTTCAGAAGACGTTTATAAAGTTTTCCTGTTGGGTGGCGTGGCAACTCTTCTCTAAAGTCAACGCTTCGCGGGCATTTCACATCTGCGAGTTGAGAACGACAGAAAGCGATGAGTTCTTTTTCTAATTCTGGTCCAATCGCAGACATGTCTTCAGGTTGCACGATCGCTTTTACTTCTTCTCCGAATTCATCATTTGGAACACCTATAACTGCCACATCGAAGACTGCAGGGTGCATAGTCAAAACATTTTCTGCTTCTTGAGGATAAATATTTACTCCTCCTGAGATAATCATGTAGGCCTTACGGTCAGTGAGATACAAGTAGCCATCTTCGTCTACGCGACCTACATCACCGAGCGTGCTTAAATCTTCACCAATCTTCGCTCCAGCCGTCTTGTCGGGGTCATTGTGATATTCGAAGCCGGCAGTGCCTCTAAAATAGACTCCACCTTCTTCTCCGGTAGCCACTTCTTCTCCTTCGTCGTTGACAATAACTAGTTCGCCAACAAGGGATTTTCCTACCGAACCGGGATGATCTAACCAATCTTCCGAACCAATGTAGGTGAAACCGTTTCCTTCTGTTCCCGCGTAGTACTCGTGAATTACTGGGCCCCACCAATCAATCATTTTTCGCTTGACTTCTACTGGACATGGGGCTGCTGCGTGGATAGCTGACAGCAATGAAGAAACGTCATATTTGGCTCGTATTTCTTCAGGTAATTTGAGCATGCGTACAAACATTGTTGGGACCCACTGACTTCCTGTGGCTTTATGTTCCTCAATCGCTGCAAGTGATTCTTCTGGATCAAATTTTTCCATAACTACCACAGTGCTGCCTATCCGTTGATAGGCCAGACAAAATCGAAGTGGTGCCGCATGGTAGAGGGGGGCGGGTGAAAGATACACGCCGCCTGGTTCGCCTTTGAATAAAAGTTTCACCATCGCAGCTATGGTGTCGCCTAAACCAAGAAGTGCTCCTGTAGGGGCTCGTTTAACTCCTTTGGGGCGACCTGTGGTGCCAGACGAATAAAGCATGTCTTGACCTTCGACGGCATCTTCTGGAACGTCAGTTCCTTGAGTTGCGACTGCGTCTTCAAATGGGGCGTGTTCTGGCAATTCTCCGCCTATGGAGAAGCGAGCTTCTACGTTTGGAGTGTCAGGAATGATTTCTGCAGCGGCTTCAGCCTTATAAGGCGATGTTATAAATACTCGAGCGCCACAGTCATTTACTATGTAAGCAACTTCATCTGTGGTTAGTCGTGAAGATATAGCGGTGTAGGTCAATCCGGCGTATATGGCTCCCCAAGCAAGTGGCAAGAATTCGATTCGGTTTTCAAGGCAAAAAGCTACATGATCAGCCGGTGCAAGCCCCAAACTCCTGAAAAGATTAGCTATACGGGCAGCTTCATCATGTAACTCTTGAAAAGTCATTGACTTTTCTGAACCATGCACAACAATCGCTAAGCGATCAGGTTCTTGATCGGCCCAAAATCCTGGGTATTCTCGGTCTGGTAAAGTTGTTTCGTCGTTCACGGCTTAAAAACTAGTCTCTCTTGATGTGTATTCTTCTATTCGGGGACAATCTAACAGTAGAGGGACTGGCCAAGGAAGGTACTAGCGTCTTTCTATATGAGAAGTGTTTTATTCGCTCCAGGAAATCAGCCTGCAGTAATTGAGAAATTGCCGCGCACTAATCCAGTTGCTGCTGTTATAGACCTAGAAGACTCTACGCCTTCTTCTCATAAGGTGAAATCTCGTCAAATAGCTTTGAAAGCAACAGAAACTGTCACAGCAGCATGCCCTCTACTAATAAGAATTAATGGATTGGATACCGAGTGGTTTGAAGGCGACGTAACAGAAGCTCTGTCTCCTGCTCTTCTCGGGGTTCTAGTTCCCAAACTCGCTTCATTTGAAGATGTTGAAAGAGTAGTTGAAGTTTTTAACGAGGCTGGGTTTAGTGATCTTCCAATCATGGCGGGGGTTGAAACAGTCCAAGGTGTCATCAACGCTATTGAAGTGACTAAGCATCCAAGGGTGAAATGGTGCTATTTCGGAGCGGAGGACTATGTGGCTGATTTAGGAGGAGTGAGGCGCTCCGACAACCTTGAAGTGTTAGTAGCGAGAAGCCAAGTAGCACAAGGTGCGAGACTAAGCGGTGTAAGCGCATTGGACATGGTGGTCACTGACTTCCAAGACACAAACCGTTTCAAGAAAGAAGCGGCCGAAGCCCGTTCAATGGGATACTCTGGAAAACTTTGCATACACCCGAGTCAAGTGGGATTAGCAAATGAACTTTTCCAGCCTTCTGAAAGAGAAATCGAATGGGCAAGCCAAATTGTTTCCGCATACTCACAAGCACTTTCAGAAGGTAAGGCTGCAATACAAGTTGACGGAGAAATGGTTGACGAACCGGTGTTTCGTCGAGCCAAAGCATTACTTGAATAATAAAAATTGATAAAGATTTTCAAGAATCAGGACTGAAAAGGTGTGAGTCTGAATTTCACAGGCGATCATTAGAGGATGGTCAAACTTGACGAAGATACTCACAAAGCCCTTTTGCTCTTTAATAGAAGAACCGAAGCTGCTGCAGTAGCGGCTGCTGAAGGTAAGCGTCTCACAAAAGCTGTTAAAGCAAAAGACGATGCAGCCCGTGCCCTCAAGAAAGCACAAGATTCTGGCGCCGACCCAGAAGCTGTAACTGAAGCCGAAGCTACTTACCGATCAGCTCTGAAATCTTGGCAAGACATACGTGATGGTGTTGAACCAGCAGAAGAACCAGCAGAAGAACCAGCAGAAGAACCAGCAGAAGAACCAGCAGAAGAACCAG
>CAJXEU010000021.1 GCA_913052525.1 uncultured Actinomycetes bacterium | reverse complement strand
AAAGAGACAGCTGCCACGTTGCCGTCGCGAGCTCGCCAACTTTTAGGTTGGGGTTCCTACCATTCGGTGGGTGGGGGCCGTACTTGGCTTGTCGACTTCGAGGATGCAGAACACTTATTTGATTGAACCAGAAATGCTCCTAGTCTGTAATACACAAGCCACTAGCAAAGGTAAACGACTTTAAATGGAATTGGTCACCCACAAGAATCTTTATTTAGTCGCTGGTCGAATGAGCCAGTCTTTAGCTGCGGAAATAGCAGAATTGATGGGCGAAGAACTTGGCGACCCAAATCTTGAAGATTTCGCCAATGGCGAAATACATTGCAGATTCTCTGAATCTATTCGCGGAAGCGATGTCTTTATTATTCAAACTCATTGCCAAACATCCAATTCTTCGATAAATGATGCAATTATGGAACAACTCATCATGGTGGACGCAGCGAAACGGGCTTCGGCAAAACGAATAACAGTAGTTTGCCCTCACTATGGTTACGGCCGTCAAGACCGTAAATCCACTGGACGAGAACCAATTACCGCAAAACTGGTAGCAAATCTTTTTAAAAGTGCTGGAGCCAGTCGTTTAGTGGGAGTGGATCTTCATTCAGGTCAGATCCAAGGTTTTTTTGACGGCCCGGTTGATCACCTTACGGCCATGCCAGTACTTGTAGAACGACTTAAAGGGCTAGAGGGAGAAATGTCAATAGTGTCTCCTGATGCTGGCCGAGTAAAAGTAGCTGAACGCTATGCGATGCAGCTAGGAGCTGATCTAGCCATAGTCCACAAACGTAGAAGCCATACAGCATTTAACACAGTTGAGGCAAAAGAAGTAGTTGGAGATGTTGATGGAAGAACTTGTGTAATTGTTGATGACATGATTGATACAGCTGGAACTATTTGTGCGGCAGCAGAACAACTGAAAGAAAAAGGCGCAGAACGGGTGATCGCTGCCACTACTCATGGAGTATTTTCTGGACCAGCAATGGAACGCCTAGCCGAGTCACCAATAGAGAAAGTACTTGTCACTAACACGTTGCCAATGCCCGACGATTACGACAATGAACTAATTGAGGTTCTGTCAATAGCCCCGCTGGTAGCAGAAGCTTTACAAGCAGTATTCCAAGATTCTTCAGTAAGTGAAATCTTCGGTGGAGACCATCTGTCTTAGTAAAGATTCAGGACCGGAAAGGCACAATTCGTCGCTAGAATCGTTCTTCGATCTTAATACAAATAGATAAAGATCTATTCAAAACAATAGTTTTGTATATAACTAAGAAAGTTTTTCAATGAAAGAGATTGTGCTTGCAGCAGATACGGGTCGAAACTCCGGCACACGACCATCAAAACGGCTACGAACAACAGGAAGCATCCCAGGTGTTCTTTATGGACTTAGTCACGACTCAATACCTCTATCCGTAAAGTGGCCTGAGCTTCGACTTGCCCTTACAACAGACGCAGGGGTAAATGCTGTTATCCAACTTGAAGTAGATGGACAGCGCCATATGAGCATCGTGAAAGACATTCAACGTCATCCAGTAAAAAGAAATGTCATACATATTGATTTCCTACGCATTGATCCGAACCAAAAAGTGACCGTGGATGTTCCAGTTGTAATGATTGGTGAAGCCTTAGAAGTTACACAGGCCAACGGAATGGTTGACCAAAACCTCTTCTCTTTAACTGTTGACGCTCCTCCTATGTCTATTCCAAATGAACTTGAAGTCGATATTTCAAATTTGACGGTCGGCGACTCGGTTCGGGTTGAAGATATTGGACTACCTGAAGGTGTTACCACGGAGACTGATCCTGAAGAAACTGTCGCTGTCGGAATGATTACTCGATCCACACTTGAAGCAATAGCGGCTGAAGAAGCTGCTGCGGCTGAAGCCGAAGAAGGCGTAGAGGGTCAAGAAACTGGAGAAGACGTAACAGAAGCCTCCAGCGATAGTCAGGACACAGCTGAAGATTCTGAAGAGTAGTAGTTGGCAGTATTATTTAGCCTCGGTTTGGAGAGGTTGCCATGTTGAGACGCTCATCTAAAAAAGATTTATTTGAATCCAACAAATTCTTGGTGGTTGGTTTAGGTAACCCTGGTAAAGATTATGACGGGACTCGTCACAATGTTGGAGCAGTAGCAGTCCAAGCATTGGGAAATGCTCATGGTTCCAATCTCAAAAAAATAAGAGAGCAAGCACTCACAACTGAGATTTCAATAGATGACAAAAGAGTAATTCTGGCATTTCCACAAACTTTCATGAATAATTCTGGACAGTCTGTCTCTGCATTGATGCGAAAAAATGGGATCAAAAATTCAGAAAATTTGATAGTCATACATGACGAAATGGATATTCCTGCTGGTGATTTACGGATCAAATTCGGTGGAGGATTAGCCGGACACAATGGACTCAAATCAATAACCGCGCATTTGAAGACACAAGATTATCTCCGTTTAAGAATCGGTATAGGTAAACCTTCTAATAAAAGCAACGGAGCTAACTACGTATTAAATCGACCAAATAAAGAAGAACAAGAAAAAATTTCAATCGTTATTCAGGAAGCAACTGATGCCGTTGAAGCCATTATTAGCGAAGGCATTGACGTTGCTATGGCTAGATTCAACAATCGTTCGTGATCCTTAATTCGCTACTAGAGCGCCTCGAAGAAGAAAAAGCTTTAGATGGACTTTTTGGAAGGCGAAGTGCAACTCTGGCTGTTGCCGAACCAGCTCGCGCGATTGTTTTAGCATCTCTTATAGAGCGGGCGGAGCGTCGACCCGTAGTGATTGCAGTACCAACAGGTTCAGAGGCTGAACGCTTAAGTAATGATTTAAAAAACTTTCTTAACCCATCTGAAGTAGTTCTTTTTCCGGCGTGGGAGACCCTTCCTTTTGAAAGAGTCAGTCCAGCAATAGAAACGATGGGTCGAAGAATGCAGATACTGCATCAACTGGCTGATCCTGAGACTTACCCAAAAGTAGTTATTGCTTCAGGAAAAGCTTTAGTTCAGCAGGTGGGACCGTATTCGAAGAAACGAAAACCTATATGTTTAAGCCTCAATGATGACATTGACCAAACCAATATTATTTCTACTCTTGTTTCTGTTGGATACAGAAGAGAGTATCAAGTTGAGCATCGGGGAGAGTTTGCGGTTCGAGGCTCAATAGTTGATATTTGGCCCTCAACATCTGAGACTCCGGTTCGAATAGATCTATGGGGAGATGAGATAGAGAGAATGACAGAGTTCAGCGTAGCTACCCAACGTTCAACTCTTGATCATAAAGAAGTTGAAATTTTTCCTTGTAGAGAACTTCTTCCTACGGAAGAAGTAAAAAGTAGAGCACAAGAATTAATAGCGGAGCAACCTTGGGGCCGGGAACAATGGGAACGTTTAACAAACGGTGAACTCTTTGACGGTATGGAATCCTGGTTACCTTGGCTTATTCCTCAAGAGCAAGTTCTTTTCGACTTCATAGGAGACGATGGACTTGTAGTAGTGGTTGAACCACGAAGACTTAGAGACAGAATTTCAGACCTTCGTGCTGAAGAAGCAGATCTTGTTTCAGTGCTTGCAGATACTTGGGGCGCAGAAAACAATGAATTCCCTCGGCTCCATACGGAATGGGAAAGGCTTCTAGAACATACCGACTCGCCACTGTGGTCTATAGATGCCACTCCTGAAGGGCCTGAGTCATCAATGGTTCCAGCCCATGGGTGGAACCGTTCAGGACCAGGTGAGAAAAGTGTTGTTCAAGCGTTGTCAAATCTTCTTTCAGACGGTTACCAAGTTCTACTTGTCGCAGATGGGGATGGAACAGCTAACCGGTTAGCTGAAAATCTGACAAAAGAAGGTATCGAATTACAGCGATCAAGCGAACCACCAAATTTCTCAAACCCGCTCGGTCAAATAATCGTTGGATCGTTAGAGCGAGGCTTTGTGCTGACAAATTCTCGCCTTGCAGTTATCACGGAAGCAGAATTGACTGGAAGACGGCGAACACATCGTCCAAGAGGACCCAGACGTAAAGCCGCAGTAAGAGTATTTGAAGATTTGAATCCTGGAGATTTCGTCGTCCATGAATTCCATGGAGTTGCAAAATTCTCGGGTCTCGTAACTCGAACTTTGGGCGGTGTGGAACGTGATTATCTTCT
The DNA here is from genome assembly GCA_913052525.1 of uncultured Actinomycetes bacterium. GTDB lineage: Bacteria > Actinomycetota > Acidimicrobiia > Acidimicrobiales > MedAcidi-G1 > MedAcidi-G2B. The sequence goes on along the minus strand of CAJXEU010000021.1, from coordinate 6,818 downwards.
TTTGGAGTATCGCGGCGACGATCGTCTTTACTTACCTACAGATCAGATTGACTCAATACGCCCTTACACCGGAGGAGACTCACCGACGCTTAGTCGCATGGGAGGAGCTGACTGGGAACGATCTCGAGCACGAGTTCGCTCTGCAGTATCTGAAATAGCTCAAGAGTTGGTTCTTCTTTATCAAAAACGCATTACGACGAAAGGTCATTCATTTGGAGTAGATACTCCTTGGCAACAAGAAATGGAACAGTCGTTTCCTTTTCAAGAAACTCCAGATCAGATCTCAGCAATTAAGAACGTCAAAGAAGATATGGAAAACTCCTCACCAATGGATCGCCTTGTCTGCGGAGATGTTGGATTTGGAAAAACTGAAATAGCGGTCAGAGCGGTCTTTAAAGCAGTGCAAGACGGTCAACAAACTGCGATTCTGGTGCCTACAACTCTTTTAGCTCAACAACATGGACAAACGTTCGCCGACCGGTTTGCTCCGTATCCGATAAGAGTTGAAGTATTAAGTCGATTCCTTACCGCTGCCGAATCCCGAAGAGTAATTAGAGACATTGCAGATGGGACTGTTGATGTCGTGATAGGCACTCACCGTTTGTTATCGAGTGACGTGGAATTCAAAAAATTAGGGCTTCTTGTCGTGGATGAGGAGCAGCGCTTCGGAGTCACACATAAAGAAGCAATAAAACAAATAAAAAATAATGTGGACGTCTTAACCCTGACAGCGACCCCTATTCCAAGAACATTGGAAATGTCACTAACAGGAATACGAGATCTCAGCTTACTTAACACTCCACCAGCTGACCGTCAACCAATACTCACTTACGTCGGTGAATATGACGAGAGAGCAGCGGTGGAGGCTATTCGAAGAGAACTTTTAAGAGAAGGGCAAGTCTTTTTTGTTCACAACCGGGTAGCAGACATAGAACAAGTTGCTGGAGGATTAAAAGAACTTGTACCTGAAGCACGTATTGCTGTCGCTCATGGTCAAATGGATGAAGCGATATTAGAATCTGTGGTTCTTGATTTTTGGGAAGGCTCTTACGACGTTCTAGTTTGCACAACAATTATTGAGTCAGGTATTGATATGCCGACGGTTAACACTCTTGTGGTAGATCGAGCAGATCTACTTGGATTAGGTCAGATGCATCAGTTAAGAGGACGTGTGGGACGAGCAGGTCAGCGTGCGTATGCCTACTTATTTACCCCTGTAGACAGATCTCTTTCAGAAGAGGCGTATGAAAGGCTCAGAACCATTGGAGAGACAACAGAACTAGGGTCCGGGTTTCGAATAGCTATGCGGGACTTAGAAATAAGGGGTGCTGGGAATATCTTAGGTACAGGACAAAGTGGCCATATCGCCGCAGTTGGGTATGACTTATATTGTCAGATGGTTACAGAGGCTGTAGCTGAACTTACTGGGAACGTCCCTGAGAAACCCTTAGAAATACGTGTTGAGATACCTGTTGATGCTCATTTACCAAAAGACTATGTTTCAAGGAGTGATCTTCGCCTTGAGGCATATCGTCGTTTAGCGTCTGCCGGAATAAAAACAGAGGCAGAAAGTGTTGATGAAGTTCAGGCTGAGTGGGAAGACCGGTATGGTCCAGTTCCAAATCCTGCTATTGCTCTTTTAGAGGTGGGGAGGTTACGTGCTTTTTGCTCTGATTTAGGGATATCTGAAGTGATTGTTTCTCGAGTGCCAGGAGGGAGAAGCAGAGGCGGGACAGAATATATGGCGAGATGTTCACCGGTAGATTTACCGCTTAGCCGCCAAGCACGTTTGCAGCGACTATTTAAAGAATCAATTTATAAATCTGAACAGAAGATTTTACATCTTCCAATGCCTGAACTTTCAGATGAAGGACTTCCAGGAGAATTAGCGGTTAAATTATTGGAAATGCTTAAAGATCTTGTTCCAGCCGCTGATTTGTCTGATTCTCCCATAACCTCCTAAGGCGATGAAAACTTTTTTCCGATTTTTACTTGTATCTATTTTGTTTGTTGTTTCTGCTTGTGGTTCATCAAGTAGAGCGATTGAAGTTGGCCGGACTTCTCTGGATAGAGAAGCTTTAAACGATTGGATTATTGAGCGCGGTTATTACGGAGAAGCTGGTGCCGTAGAAAATCTTGATGTCTCATTGGGTGTTATTCAGCAACTCATCGAGTTTGAAGCTTTAGTTGATCTCCTAGCTGATCATGAAGTAATTCCCTCTGATGAGGATCTTCAACTAGCTGAAGAACAATTATTAACAAATGGTTTCGAAACGGGTTCCCCAGTCCTGGAACGACTCAAGGTCTGGCAATCAGCTTTGAATTTGGCCAATGAGTTTGGGTCCGGGGTTCAAGCAGCCTATGAAGCGCATGCTCATTTAGCGGGACATGATTTATGCACGAGTCATATTCTTGTTTCAACTCGACAAGAAGCTGATGAATTGATTAATTCGGTTAATTCCGGAGCTGATTTTTCTGAGTTGGCGATTACATTCTCCCAGGATCCTGGCTCAGGAAGCCAAGGCGGAGGTCTTGGGTGTGTAACAACAGGAGCTTTTGTGCCGGAGTTCGAAAGAGCAGTTCTTGGTGCTCTCCAACAATTAGATGTGGTTCCTGGAGAAACTGTGATAGGCCCAGTCCAAAGCCAATTCGGGTTTCACATTATTCGTATAGATGAACTCAAACCTGTTACACCTCCAACCTTTGAAGAAGCAGGACAAAGCGCGCTTCAACAACTAGTTGAATTCGCGACCATGACCCGTTCTATTTCTCTTGATGCAAGGTATGGAAGTTGGGACTCAGTCATCGGAAAAGTGAACCCTCCTTCCGGCCCAGTCAATAATTAAATGAATGGCTGATAAACGAACAGTGTCTTTAGGTCACCTCGTGACCCTTATGGATAAGTTACGTTTAGAGTGCCCTTGGGATGCAAAACAAACTCACACGTCTCTTCGTTCTCATCTTCTAGAAGAAACTTATGAAGTCCTTGAAGCATTGGATGCAATAGACGAAGGCACAGGAGAAGGGTCAGAGCATCTGAGAGAAGAACTCGGAGACTTGTTGCTACATGTCATCTTTCATGCACGAATAGCTCAAGATCATGGACGGTTTGATCTAAAAGATATTGCAACTGAAATTACCGAAAAACTTATACATCGACACCCGCATGTATTTCCCACAGAAGGCAAAGACACAGAAGACACTGAAGATATTGAACAGATGGTTTCTACTTGGGAACAGATTAAGAAAAAAGAAAAAAACCGGTCTTCAGTTTTTGATGGAATACCAGCAGCTTTGCCTGCATTAGCAAGAGCCTCAAAGGTAGTACGCAAGTCATCAATTCTTGGCTTTAGCCCATCTTTACCGGATTTGCATTTAGAAGACAAAGAGGCTTTCGGAGAAACCCTACTTGGATTAGTCGAGTGGGCTCGACAGCATGATATAGATCCAGAGGAAGCCTTGCGGGTCGCAGTTGAACAGTATGTAACGAAGATGAGAACTCTCGAGCAAGAGAACAGCTCAGAGTTTTAAGCGCCAAGTAATCAAGGGCAAATGGACTAGTCTTAATTAAATAAGAGTGAGTTATTTGATTTGATTTTTACATTAGATAAAGCCATTAAAGATTGGTGGAATAAGAAACAATGACCAAGATACAAACAGTATTTGGACGCCAAGTACTCGACTCACGAGGTAATCCAACTGTTGAAGTAGATGTAACTCTTGTATCTGGTGTTACCGGACGTGCCATTGTTCCCAGCGGTGCTTCAACTGGAAAATTTGAAGCAGTGGAACTTAGAGATAATGCTGCGATTTGGTTAGGTAAAGGAGTCCAACAAGCAGTAGATAATGTCAACAAAGAAATCGCTCAAGCAGTAACAGGACAAGAAATAGAAGATCAAGGTCATATAGACCAGATCATGATTGATCTAGATGGAACTGACAACAAAAGACGGCTGGGGGCAAATGCGATTCTTGGAGTGTCGCTGGCGGTAGCAAAAGCTTCTGCTCTTAATCAGAGCGTTCCTCTTTATCGGCTCATCAATAGTGAAGCTCATGTTCTCCCAGTGCCAATGCTTAATGTCCTTAACGGCGGAGAGCATGCTGACAACAATATTGATTTACAAGAATTTATGTTTATGCCCGTGGGAGCAGGATCTTTTTCAGAAGCTCTTAGGTGGGGAGTGGAGTGTTATCACGTCTTAAAAAGAGTTTTAAAAAAGAGAGGCCTATCTACTGCAGTTGGAGACGAAGGCGGATTTGCTCCGAATTTGAACTCAAATGAAGAAGCCGCTCAACTACTGGTAGAAGCTATTGAAGAAGCCGGGTTTACTCCAGGTACAGATATAGCGTTGGCACTCGACGTTGCATCAACAGAATTTTTTCAAGATGAGATTTACATCTTGAAAGGAGAAGATCGCCAACTCTCACCTGAAAAAATGGTTCGATACCTCACTGATCTAACAAACAATTACCCAATTGTTTCAATAGAAGATGGAATGGCAGAAGACGACTGGGAAGGATGGGAAGGTCTAACCGCAGCGATAGGCGACCGTGTCCAGTTGGTAGGGGACGATTTATTTGTCACGAACTCTGAACGTTTACAAAGAGGAATAGATGCGGGTGTAGCGAACTCTATTTTGGTGAAGGTCAATCAGATAGGGACACTAACTGAAACACTTGAAGCAGTTGAGTTAGCTAAAAATAATGGCTATACGGCAGTTATATCTCATCGCTCAGGAGAGACAGAAGACACCACTATTGCTGATTTAGCAGTTGCAACGAATTGTGGCCAGATCAAAACTGGTGCACCGGCAAGAAGTGACCGAGTAGCCAAATACAATCAGTTGTTACGAATCGAATCAGAACTAGGCAAAGGCGCTACTTACCTTGGAGTCAATGCTTTAAATAAGAAGCATGAAGTGAATTAATGTCAGCTCGCTTTCTAGTCCCATTCGGAGCAGTAATTATTGTTGTCGGAATCACATTGGCTTTCGGCATAGACCCATTTAGCGACTGGCTTGATCAAAGATCCGACTCAACATCACTTCAATCTCAAGTCGATGAAGTGGAGAGAAGAAACAAAGAGTACGAGTTACTCATTGATGCTTTGAACACAGATGAAGAAATAGAACGAAAAGCTCGAGAAGAATATAACTTGGTTCGACCTGAAGAAGAGGCTTATGCCGTTCTACCTCCTCCTCCAGCGGTGCATCGAATCAAAGGAGTATGGCCGTTTAATAATTAGTAGTCAGTCCGGCTCGGTCCTAAGTGTCTCTTACTATTAAGATTTCTCTACAGGAGACAGATCTGATAATGAGAACCGACTCACTCAATGTCTACCTTTTGAAGGAAATTTTATGAGTATTTTAGGAAATCGAGTTCTGCGACGCGAAGATCCTACTTTTCTGACCGTTGGGGCTAAGTACACCGCTGATTTAGATTCCCCGCTGCTCACTAATGCTGCAATGGTGACCTATGTCCGTTCAACAATGGCTCACGCAAAGATATCAGTTGATGCGAGCGAGGCTAAAGATATGCCTGGAGTTCTCGCAGTATTAGTGGCAGAAGATCTCGATGGCCCAAAAATACTTGCTGGCGGTAATCCAGCTTTTCCCGAACCAATGCTAAATAGGCCAATTCTTGCTACCGATACAGTTCGTTTTGTTGGGGAGTGTGTTGCCGTCATCGTGAGTGAAACATCAGAGCAAGGAGCTGATGCAGCAGAATCAGTCTTTGTCGACTATGACCCTCTTCCTGTAGTAGTAGACATGGAAGAAGCCAGTACCGACAATGTCTTAATTTATGAAGAAGTTGGAACAAACGTAGTTTTTGATTTTTCCACAAACGGTATGGCTACTGGAACAACAGATGATTCATTTTTTTCATCATGTGAAGTAGTCGTATCCGGACGTGTAGGCCATCAACGAACAGCAGCAGCACCTCTTGAAGTACGATCAACCGCTGCGGCATGGGATGACGACAAACTAATCTTCTGGATATCCAATCAAGGACCTCAAGGTGTCAAAGGAAGTCTTGAATCTCTCTATGGAGATCAAGCCACTGGAGGAGTCCAAGTAATCATTCCTGACGTGGGGGGCGGATTTGGAGCAAAAATTTCTCCATACCCAGAAGACATACTTCTTCCATGGTTAGCTAAGCATGTGGGAAGACCTGTTCGTTGGTTTGAAACACGTACAGAAAATATGCTCGCTATGGGTCCCGGGAGAGCCCACGTGCATCAATTTACTCTTGGCGGAAGTAAAGATGGGAAACTTTCTCACTACCGTCTTGAAGTACTGGTTGACTCTGGAGCATATGCTCGACTCGGAGCTTTTCTCCCAATGTTCACGCTTCCAATGGCAGTAGGCGTATATGACATTGAGAATGTAGAAACTAATGCGATCACGGTAGTTACAAACACCACCCCTACAGAGGCTTACCGAGGAGCTGGTAGACCGGAAGCAACTTTAACAATTGAACGAGCAGTAGAACTTTGGGCTTCCGAAGCAGGGCTGGACCCTATAGCCGTGAGGCGGAAAAATTTTCTTGCAGCAGACTCTTTCCCAGCAACTACAGGTGTGGGCACGGTATATGACAGCGGCGACTATGAACGAAGCCTTGATCTCGCTCTTGAAGCAGCAGGTTATGAAGAATTAAAAAAACAGCAGCAAGAACGACGATTAGAGGGGAGTTCAAAACAACTTGGCATTGGAATCGCAACGTACGTTGAAGTAACCGCGGGTCCTGCACCAGGAGGAAGCGAGTACGGCAAAGTCGAAATCACTCCAGATGGTAGGGCAAAAGTTTACTCAGGGGCC
>CAJXEU010000020.1 GCA_913052525.1 uncultured Actinomycetes bacterium | reverse complement strand
TGGATGTGCTTTACTCATTGAGATCGCTGAAGAAAGAGATAGAAAGCCACTACTAACTGCTTGGTTAGGGCTTCAAGAGCATTTCTATCTAATACAAGCAGATGGTTCTCGAGTCTATGCCGAGTATGACCCTTCTCAAGTCGGAGAAGACCGACTTTCTGCTGTGCAGTATTTAACTTTCTCGCTTGATTCTCCTCCTGTTGCTTTAGGTTGTGATTTTGAACCTCTTAGTGAAGAAATAGATCTATCTAAAGAGCAAATGGCAGCTCTCGCAGAGGATCTTTCTGCGACACAGATAGTATGAGTAGTGCGTAAGCCCAACCCTTAAAGAAACCCATTGGTGTAACCAGTGGGTTCTTTTATTTTTCACCTCAATTATGGTTTAGCGAAAATAGGATTAAGTGAATCACTTTTACCTTCAACCCAAACTCTTGAGGTAGGCCACAATGTTGGTTAAGTCATCATCACTTAACGATGGGTTTCCTCCACTTGGTGGCATTTGTAACCCAGTCGTATTCTCCGGATCTGATGGGCCTCGACCTGTTTTGATAAACGCAACAAGGTCTTCAGTGCTCTTATCGTTTATGAACGTAGTGCCCGCCAAAGGTTTTCCAACGCCTTCAATACCTTGAGCGTCAGGGCCATGACAGCCTACGCAAGTACTTGAGTATTTCTCTTCACCCGCAGTTAGTTGCCGAGAACTAACTTCAACTTCCTCTGAGTTGGTTGTCGCTTCCGTTGTTGAGGATGAACCTGTATTCACTGTTCCTCCTCCGCAAGCCGTTAACGAAAAAGTTGCTACTGCTATAAGAACAACCCACCTTGTTTTCATAATTTGACCTCCTTAATGGTCTTCATGCTCTATTTCTATTTCTTCGCTCTGTTCGGTCGCTGTAGACATATCTTCCATATGGTTTGATATTCCTAATGCCCCGTTATGGAAAGCTTCACCCAAGTCACTCCAAGTCATGACATCTGATCCGGATTCGTTGACATGTTCGCTTGCTGCTTCATATTTAGAAAAAGCCGCTACTCCCCAACCCATAGGTGTCAAATGGTGAGAGTTGAAAACATAAAAAGCTTGATCTGCGGGTACCGCTTGGCGTGTGTCCCAATCAAACACCCACATCAAGCCAGTTGCTTCTTGATGTTCTACCCAAGAAAGTAGCCCTCCAATATCGTCAAAAACTTTTGGAGTGCCATCGTTTAGCCTCAGAGCAGCAGCAAATGTGACGTCATCTATAATCATTCCGCACTCAGCACACACTGATCGTCCTTCAAGAATTTCTGGTACTCCTTCTTGGGGTGTAGTTGAACAACTAAAAGCGAGGCTTGTCATCAGCAGAGGCAAAATCCATAATATTTTTCTCAGTCTCATATTTGATCCCCTCTCCTAAAGATCAGACCTGCAGCCAATGAAGAAAAAATCATCCAGCCAATCAGTACTCCGATCGCTAAAAACGCAACAGTTGATCCGAACGAGTTCACGGCATATATCCCTGCTGGACCAAGCACGTCTAACGATCCATCTAGAACCACCACTGACGCCAGTCGAAAAGCTTCAATTGGATTAATAACTGCAGTCAAGAAAAGAAGTTCGACGGGCAAACGGGTAGCGACTGTGGATCCCATGATTCCTAAATCTCCTAGAAATACCAGAGCCATCCACACAAATAGAGCAATCCCTAAAGCTGTCGAAGCACGGCGGGTAACGACAGAGATGCACATACCTAAAGCGAGCGTTGTTAGAGCAAGTAGCCAAGACAGCCCCGCCAATTTCAACAACACTCCCACTTCAATCGGAGTATCTCGTAAAGCACTAAATAACCCTGCAGCTCCAAATCCAGCCACTACTGCTGCGAATAGCGACCCTGCTAAACCTAAGAACGTGCCAAATAAGACTTCAAGACGACTTACCGGATGGCAAAGCAAAAACACTAAAGTTCCAGAGTCTCTTTCCCCTGATATATAGCGAGCCCCTAAAGTCAAAGTCATTAGCGGCACTACCAATTGCACCAGGACCACTAAGGAAGCAGCCGTACGGCCAAACCCTTTTGATCCAGTAAGAGTCTGATTCGGTACCGCCGCTATTGTGATCGCGACCGCGAGAGCCATAAATCCGATGCAATATAGCCAAAACCACCGGTCTCGTCTTGCCTCTCTGATCACTTTTTTGGAAATAGTTCTCACTTGATTTAAAGAAAAAATTGAAAGATTATTTGTTCTCGTCTTCATCTCCACACCTCAAAATCCATAATTTCAAAACTGGCCTTTTGTAAATGATTCAAAACAGATGCTTTGTCATCTTTGTCAACGTTGACAAGTAGTCCATAACCATTGAGTTGCGCCTCAAAGCCTTCAAGTATCAAGGTTTGTAAAGCTTCCGTAATCTCGTCTGGGCGTAGAACTACATGAAGCCATGAAGGCAAGTTTTGACGGGAAGAAAGGTCTGCTGGTGAACATTCATCAATTATTTGGCCATCCTCTAACGCCAATACACGATCCACCAACATCCCTACTTCTTCAACGCGATGAGAAGTAATGACTAGTACTCGATCAGGGCCGCGGAGCGAGTCCAACAATGAGACCATTTGGCGACGAGAGTCCACATCCAGAGAGGAAGTTGGTTCATCTAGTAACAAGATTGGTGGATTCCCAAGCAAAGCTACCGCCATACCTAAGCGTTGTTGCATGCCCCCTGATAACTCTCGGACCTTTTTTCCTTTTTGGTTTCCAAGCGAAACCAGATCTAAAGTCTGCGATACTTGGTCTTGGCTAATATGCCGTAGTTGAGCCGATAAGTTAAGCGTTTCTGCAACTGTAAGATCCCCATAAAAAGTGACCTCTTGGGGGACATAACCAACTATGGAACGTGCATCCTTTGGGTACCGTTGGATATCTAACCCATTTAGTTCAATAGATCCTTCATAGTTTAGAAGCCCTAAAATGCACCGAATAATGGTGGTTTTACCCGCTCCATTTGTTCCCCATAGAGCAACTGCCTCTCCGGCGTCAATAGAGAAACTTATGTTATTTAGTACCACATTTTTTTTGAATTTCTTTGTGAGACCTTCTATTTGAATCATCAGATCACCTGTGAGGTCTTTAAAGGTTTTGACTTGAAACGATCATTAGTCATGATTAGTGCCGCAAGAATAAGAAATAGTGTTGAAAATAGGATCAAAGCAAAACGGGAAGAGCTCGGAGCTGGAAAGGGAGTTGGATTGAATTCTGGTAATTCAATTAGAGGTGATTCATCAATGAGTATTGGATCTGCTCGCAGATGGGGAAAAGCTTGACTGGCCATATCTATAAATAGAGCTGCTGGCGTGCCATTAAAGAAAGATAAAGATGGATGACGCTCCACCAAGTTGAAGAAAAGGTTGTCTATCTGGTAGGCGATGTCTCCCACACCATCTTCATTGGCATCAAATCCAGCAAAATCACTCCAGTAATTTCCTACCCCGTCATCAGCCCATGAGTTATCGCCGAGGCCCCCTGTGCCATCTGATGCTGCCTGTTTAGCGTTGTCAAGAAAAGCGTTACCCGTGAACGTGTTTCGAGCCACGGTTGATCCCAGTAGAACTCCTATGTCGTTGAAAGCAAATACGTTGCCGTCAATGAGATGAGTCACTCCAACTCTGCTTGGTGAATTATCAGCATAAAAACCAGATCTATTTTCTGTGAATCGATTGCCTTGAACGAGGAGCCCATCAACGTCTTTTATGCCTAATCCGTAACCACTTGGCCCTTTATTGTTGCGGAATATGTTATTCAGCACCGTCAGGTCAGTGCTGTACATTAAAAAAGCTCCGACTGAATTGTTCTCTAGAAGATTTCCCTCTACTAACGCTTCGTCGGAATACATGAAATGTAATCCGTAACGACTATCTGTCACATGATTGCTGCGCACTGTCACCCGGTCTGTGAACCAAAATACTGCATCTCTACCGTTATGCATGTAGTTGTTTTCCACTACTGCATCTTCGCTTTGCCAGATACGTATGCCGTCTCCTCGTCTCGCGATGAATAAATCCATACCGCCTATTTCATTTCCGCTAATGAGTGCTCGATCTGCGTGACGTAGGAATACTCCGAAAAGAACACTTTCAAACTTGTTGTTTTCTATTCGAATATCTGGCGTGAACTCTGAAGAAATTCCTGAATTCTCTTGATCAAGACGAGTGCCACTGTTACGAATGATTAAACCGTTAAGAGTTACTGCAGAACTCTTAACTGTGATTACAGAGCCTTCTCCTCCACCATCAATAATCGCCTCGCCGCCACCTATCAATGAGAGAGGTTTGTTAATCAAAACGCCTCCTTCCCATACCCCTGGCTCTAAAACAATTACGTCACCTGGTTCTGCCTTATCTATGAGTAGTTGAAGGTCTCCTGGCTGTAAGGTCGCTTCTGATGACTCGGTTCCCATCACTAAACCGAAAAATACGAAAGTTAAAACGAGTGTCAGTTTTCGCAGATTTTTCATAAAGATTTACCTGACATTTGAGGTATTTCTTTTTTAATCAAAGGACGGTATGCCCGACGGTGAACGATCAAACCCATTGTTGCAAACACTGATGCTACTGTTGCCAGTAAGAGGCCAAGGCCAGGCCAAGCCATAGTCTCAAATTGAGCAATTTTTCCCGGACCAAATAAACGTGGTGTGAACTCCCCTACAGCATTAGCTAAAGGAGCTCTCGGATCTAGGCTGTGACCATAATGCCAGAGCCAGAATTGAAGGTCTGCCAACATAAAAGCTGGAAATAAAATGGCAGGTACAACAAATAGCAACACCCAGCGAGAATGAATATAGAGACCTGCAAGCAAAAGACCAGTCAAAACCAAAATTCCGGCGACAGAGAGACTCCGCTCAAGCACTGCTCCGTCAGCGAAAGAAGAAAGGCCGATGTAATGATTCAATCCTTCTAATTCGACTACATCCCCTTCTAGTCTGTTAACCCACGCAGTTATTCTCAAACCACTTGGAAACTGTGGAGCTACTAAACGTAACTCCCAATAAGGGAGCAGTATTGAGACTCCTAGTAGGAAAGCCGAAAGAGAAAAGAGCTGTTTTGGTCGTTTATAAATACTGTCTTCACCAATTGTTCCTAGTTCAGATGTTCGCGGGCCGAGGATCGACCTTTTAAAACTTTTTTTCACTAATTTTTCCATCGTTCTTTATTATTAGAAACGAGGATTATTCCTCTGGTTCTACTAGGAAATATCCGGCCATCTCAAGATGCAATGCTGAGCAGAACTCTGTGCAGTAATAAGTGAAAACTCCATCTTCCGTAGCATCAAATTCCACTGTGGCTGTTTCTCCAGGTTCCAAACTCAAATTGATGTTGTATCCCGCTATAGCAAATCCGTGGGTGGCGTCTTCTGACATTTCTACGTTGGTCAGATTCCAAGTGACATGATCCCCTTGGCGAACTTCAACTCGTTCAGGAGTGAAATGGCTACGAACTAACGTCATATTGACGGTTACGTTGTCTCCGTCACGAATAACCCCTTCCGTTCCTATCTGTGGGGCATCTGGATCAACTGCCATAGTTGATGGGTCCCAACCCACTTCTGGATAAACGGTATATGGGCTTAGCTTGTCGGCTTTAATAATTTGGGCATAATGAGGTTCACCATTGCCGACTGGCATGTCGTAAAGCAGTTGCATCTGATCCCCTGGCTGACTGATATCAACTAATTGGAAATTCTGCGGATACAACGGTCCTGGGTGGAAGAAACGATCTAGCGACCATTTGTTCAACGCCACTAAGTATTTACCATCAGGGGAAACTGTGTCTCCTTCTGCCGTTACTAAATGGCCGATGTTGTAATGAATATCGAGTGTTCCTTCGAGTTTCCATCCATCCTCTCGGTAAGGGTCACCTAAGCTCCACCGAGCCACATCTGAATCTAGAAACAAACTTGTATATGCATAACCTTGGTCATCGAACTGGGTATGCAGTGGACCTAACCCAACCTCTACTTGAGCTTCTACAACCTGATCAAAATCTAAGAGTTTGACTCCGTAGTCATCTGTACCGATACCGCCTGCGGCAATTGCTTCTTGAATTTTTTCAAATGAATACACAGTCACATGAGGATCCAGTTTTCCTGAAACAACGATGTAGTCGCCGCCAGGAGCTATGTCTACCCCATGAGGGCTTTTAGGCTCAGGAGTAAAGAAAAGTAGATCTTCTTCTACCGCCGTATCTAACGTAATCATGGGAAATCCGTTGACTTCAACAGTGTTTCCTGCTGCTGCTACTTCTACAGCTTTTTCTAAATTGATGATGTGCAAGTAATCGTTTTCACCGGCACTAACCCCTGATTCAAATGGCTCTGAACCTTCTGGATCATCAGGGTCCATTCCTGTAGCCATTTCAACATTGATTGAATTACAAAATACCCATCCTTGAGAAACTTTTTTACCAGAATCACACACATCTTGCCAATAAGGAGGAAGCTCTATAGCAAACGATGCGTTTTCGTTGATGCGACCGGCTGATCGATCAAATTTCCAGAAAGTGATCATTCCGCGATATTCCGTAGAGAAGTCATCCAATGGGGCGTAATCCCAAGCCAACGGAGCAGAATACTGGCCACCCTCAATAACCCACTCAGTATCTGGAGTCACAAAAGTGCCTCCGTGATCATTGACCGCCAACGGGTTCTTCAATGTTTGTTTCGTTTCAAAATCTCTCAGATCGATAACCGCTACTCGAGCATTAGCTTTGTCATTGATAAAGAGGAATTGTCCGTCATAATCCCCGGCTGTTTCTGAAAGAGCCGGATGGTGAGTATCTCCCCAAGTCAATTCATTGTCACCAACTTTGCCGGATTCAAATAAAGCATCATGACTTTCATCTCCGTATCCATACCCCTGCCAAGGCTCCGGAGTGAAGACCCCAATTGTTTTAAGAAGGCGCATAGAAGGCATACCTATAACAAAAACTTGTCCACCATGTCCGCCTGAAGCAAACATGATGTATTCGTCAATTTGGCCACTTGGGGTGTACGTCATCAAAGCTGCGTTGATGTCACTATCGCTAAGACCGCGCTCAATTGCTATATCTAAAGCCCCTGACGACACCGAAGAACCACCATTTGAACCGGTGCTACAGGCCGCAGATAAAATAGATAGAGATGAAATTACTGCAACTATAAAAATGGAACGCTGAAAGCGACTCATGAATATCTCCTCACTTTGATTTTGAATCAACCGACAATTTCATGATGGCAATAATTCAAGGGAAGTAATCGGGTCAAAGGTCCCAATCCAGCAGTGAAGTACGACACAGGGACTTAAGTCCTATCTTGTGAAAGGAAAATGGTGAAAGCGTTCGAAGAGCAAGTCTGGATCCTTGTGTCACAGGGGAAGGATCAAGGACCCAGACAAACCAAGTATTAACCAGAGAGTGTCTCCCTCAGTATTCTCTGCCTGCGATCAGGACCTTTCCATGCATCACGAACTGCTTTTGTGACGTTCTCTCGAGTTAACGGCGAATAAACAAAAGTTGTGCCAAGAAGAAGGCCTAAATGATAAGTGTCCTTTTGTTCAGTTATCTCAACCACAATGGGGACACGAGGATTGGATAATTTTATTTCTTTAAGAATGTGGCGACTACGTTGACTATTTAAATCAAGTGAAAAGAAAATCACATCAGCTTCTTCAACGGCACCACAACCTTTTGAGACCTCTAAAGGACAAGGAAGATCTCTTTTTGAACTAGACGAGCAACTGACTGCATTAAACCCTGCTGAAATTAAAACTCTGCTTATATCGCGTCTTGTCTGTTCATCCTCTTCTTCAACAAGAATCCGAGGCGACTCCAGAGAATTGAAACTTGGTGCCGCAATTACCTCTTCAATTAATTCTCCCATGACAATCCTCCTAGTCAAATATTGCGGCTTAAGCATTTTTAGATATAGGGGCTTAGGTCCTCATTATTGAACAACTAGTTCACCGACCATTCCTGCATCGCGATGCCCAGGAATAGTGCAAAAGAAAACATAAGTGCCTTCTCCTAACATGACTTGATCAGAGTCTGACTCTTCAGGAAGAGCTGTGAGGTGAAAATCCTCTATTCCTTCAATTTTTAAGTCATGGTAGATGGCACCTTTGTTGAGCAACGTAATAGATACTCCGCCTTCTTCGTTTGATATTTCAGAAATTAGTGGGTCAAAAGAGAATTCAGTAGCCACAATAACTTCTCCTTCATCTGGTAAAGAAGAACTTGATTTATTTTTATTAGATATCCATAAAAACAATATGGCTATAACCACACATCCGCCAAGTAAATACAGGGCTCTCTTCGATGGAGAAAAAGAGTTGAGAGAAGACTTTCCTTCGCGAAGGTTCCGACGATACTGAGCTCTGCTTTTTGAAGTCATGCTTCTAGAACGCTAAGTAGAGAGCTGAAGAAGGTTTAGTGTCTAAGGTCCTGAATATTCAATAGTAGTAAACCACTTCTCTTCTCTATCTCTTCTCTTATTTATCTAATTTGAGGACTTATGTCCCTACTAAGAAATCAAAAACTTCCTTACCGTTTTATCTAGGAAAAGTTGAAATTTACTTTTAAGAATTTTGGGTTTTATCCAGAAGGAGAATTATGGACTCTCAAACAGAACTTCGCTTTGTGAACAAAGAAGGTGCTCAGCGCTTGCGTACTGTTGCTGTGTCTATTTTGGTATCGCTACTGGCGCTAACGATTCTCATCACTGCTACCTATTATTTGATCATTCCAGATCATGGGTGGATAAGTGCTCTCGGGGTGGGATTCAGTACTTCCCTATGGCTTTGTGTCTTCGTGGGGGCTGTGGCGGGAAATGGGATCCATGAGATACGTCGTGAGAAGTCAGAAATTAAAGAAGAACCAGAGCTAGAACCTCCTGCACCAACACAAGCTAAGCGCCGTTTCTCGATGGCCTCGAATGATTCTGCATCTGGAACGGAATGAGTGGTCTTCTCTGACAAAATTCCGCCTTTACTTATGATTACTTTATTGAAACATCAACAGTTGCAAGAGATTAGAGTGGCTCTATGAGAGTGTTTCTTCTTGATGATCATGAGATCGTTCGACATGGTCTCATCGCTGTTATAAATGCGGAACCAGATTTAGAAGTCGTGGGTGAGGCTGGAACTGTAGCTGAAACTTTAAAAGTGGTAGGCGAATGCAATCCTGATGTGGCGGTTCTAGATGTTCGGCTTGGAGATGGCTCTGGGGTGGAGGTCTGCCGTGATATTCGTTCCACTTATCCTGATGTTTCTTGTCTTATTCTTACCTCCTTTGAAGATGACCAAGCTTTAGTTGAAGCTAGTTTGGCGGGGGCTGCAGGTTACGTTCTTAAACAAGTTAAAGGCAGTGAACTTTTAAGTTCGATTCGTTTAGTGGGGACAGGGAGAATTCTTTTAGATCGTGCTACTGTGCGTCTTGCTTTACGTCGGTTGCGAGAGTCTGGTGAGTCTGTAGTTGGAGAATTACCAACTCAGGAACGGCGAGTCTTTGAACTGATCGGCGATGGTCTATCTAATCGAGAGATAGCAGAAGAAATGTTTCTTGCAGAAAAAACTGTGAAGAATTATGTAACAAGTATTTTGCGCAAACTTGGCATGCAACGGCGCACTGAAGCTGCAGCGTTTGCTGCTCGGCTTGAAGAGCGCCGAGGAAAATAACCTCAACTCTCTCCTAAAAGAGGAACAGACCATTTGATCACTGTCCCTCCTCCTGGGGCGCTGACGACAGAAAAAACTCCGCCTTTGTTTTCAGCTCGATCCGATAGATTAGCTAACCCGCTACGGTGGCTCAATTTTTTTGGAAGGCCTCGCCCGTCGTCCACTACTTCTATAGTGAGTTTGTCGTCAACAGTTATGCTCAGATTAATTGTTGTTGCTTCCGCATGTCGTGCAACATTAGTAATTGATTCTCGTATTACCGCTAAAGCCTCGTTCACTAGGTCGTCAGTTACAGCAGTGTCTAACGGGCCTACAAAATGACACTTTGGTTTAACACCGAGAGAATCTCTAAGGTCATTCATCAAATTTACTGTCTGGCTGCGTAGGCCCTCTTCACTATGAACTGGTGAGTTGAGGACATAAATAACTGATCGGATAGTTCGAGTTGTCACGTCTAAATCATGAACTATCTGGGATAGACGCAACGAGACCTTTTCTTCGACATCAGGTTGTAAAGCTTGTAGAGCTAGGCCTGCAGCAAATAGTTCTTGAATAACTGTGTCGTGAAGACCTCGTGCTATCCGCTCATGGTCTTCGGCACGGTCAGTACGACGGCGTGCTTCTTCTAACTCTCTTTCGGCGTTTAACCAGCCGCTCATATCGCGTATTGCCGCGATGGTAAAAGAGCCTCTTCCGAGAGGAGCCAGACTCACATGAATCGGGAAGACTTCACCTATAGCAGTGAGTCCCTCTAGACGCTGACCTGTACCCATTGGCCGAGAATGAGGGGCTTCTTCATAGGTTTCTCGGTATTCGCTATGAACAGCTCTTCTGCTAGGGGGAACAAGATCTTCTACAGAAAGTCCCATCATTGAATCTTGTTCATAACCAAAAAGATTGTGTGCAGCTGGATTAGCTGCAACTACGTTTCCTCCTGCTTCAACCAAAATCAACGCATCAGGAGAAGTTCCCCATAACTCTTCTGCTGTTAATGGAAGGAACTTAGAATTGTCGCTCATAAGAAGATGTTAACTTCCTTCACTTACTCTTTAACACTGCGAGAATGTCTTTTTGCTAGCCCTTCCACCACTTCCGAGTTTGGAAGCATGGTAAGAGCCGTGGGAGGTAAATAAATCTTTCGATCCCTAGATCCTCCGCCCACAATAATTTCATCACATTCCATTACATAACTATCAATCCATAAAGGAAGAGTCTTTGGTAAACCAAAAGGGGTGATCCCTCCTAACGTTTGTGACGTGATTTGCATTGCCTCTTCTGCGGAAGCAAAAGAAACTTTTCTCACTTCTAACTTCTTCTTTACTTTCTTGTTTACATCAATTCGTGTTGATGCAAGAGCTAAACAAACTGCATACTTTTTTGGTTCGCTCTTTCCAACAACCAGAATGGCATTCACTGATTCTTCTATTTGGTAGCCGTAATGTTCACAAAAACTAGCAGTGTCAGCTAAATCAGGATCACAATCAATTATTTCGTATCCAACACCTGTAGAAATGAGTGATTCAAGGACAAGATCTGACATTAGCAACTCAGAATTTTTC
>CAJXEU010000019.1 GCA_913052525.1 uncultured Actinomycetes bacterium | reverse complement strand
CAATCTAAAACCGCAGCAACCGGGCCTTCTGTGCCCATCATGCAGTTATCAAGACGGTAGTCACCATGCACAATACTCACCCCTTGCTGTTCGGGGACACGTGCGGCCAGAAGCTTATGCACTTCTAAGATTTGCGGAATCTCACGAGTAGTCCCATCAACAAATTGCTGTCGCCAGCGTTTTAGTTGCCGCTCAATGTAGCCCTCTCGTCGAGCAAGGTCTCCGAGCCCAACAGCGTCAACATTAACCGCGTGGATATCCGCCAATGTTTTCACCAATGAATGTCCCATTTTCTGCCGGACTTCAACAGAAAGGTCTTCTGCTTCTAGGCGAGTACGCAGAATCACTCCCGGAACAAAATCCATTACATAAAACGGGGCATCATTTATTTCTAAATTTTCACACAAACCGATAACTCCAGGAACAGGAACGTCGCTATCTGAAAGGGCACTAATGATTTTATGTTCTCGTGACATGTCGTGAGCGGTCGCTAACACATGCCCTAGGGGAGGGCGTCTTAGCACCCATTTTTGGGAGGACTCGTCCGTCACAACATAGGTAAGATTTGAATGACCGCCAGCAACTGGAGCGAAGGAAAGGTTCCCTGTCATCTCTTCAGCATGCTGATTGAACCACTGCTGAAGATTTGAAGCATTAATGCCAGAAATATCAGTCATAGAGTAAAAGATAGTGTAGAGAAGAAGTCAACTCCTTACCCTGATTACAACAAACTCTGTTAAAGGAAAATAATGGACGTCACAGATGCAACATTTGAAGCCGAAGTCATTATCCGATCTGGACAAACTCCAGTCGTCGTAGACCTTTGGGCTCCATGGTGTGGCCCGTGTAAGCAACTCGGGCCGATACTAGAAAAAGTCATTGGAGAAACCAATGGAAAAGTAGTGTTAGCAAAAGTAAATGTTGATGAGAACCCGGGGATCGCCCAAGCTTTTCAAGCACAATCAATTCCCGCAGTCCACGCCATTGTTGATGGAAAACCTGTTGATTCTTTCCTTGGAGCCCAAGGAGAAGAAACGGTACGTCAATTCGTAAACAAACTCGCAGGTGAAGTAATCGAAGATCCTGTTGATCCACGAATAGCAGCAGGCGATGAAGTTTCACTGAGAGCTTTACTGGATGAAGAAGCAGACAATCTGGATGGGGTACTAGCTTTAGCGGCGCTCCTAATCGAACGTGATGAAGAAGGAGATAAAACGGAAGCATTAGAGCTACTTGAACGCGTTCCACAAAATCCGGATGTACGACACTTAGCGGCGTTAGCGCGAGCTGAAGCCGTTGAAGACATTGACAGTCGCCTCAGCGAACTACTGGCACAGGCAAAAGATGATGATGAAGCCAGACAAGCCTTTATAGACCTCTTAGAGGTCCTTGGATCAGATAATCCAAAGGCAACAGAGTGGCGACGAAAGTTAGCCTCAACTCTCTACTGAGTAAAACTGTTAATGATTCTTGAATTAGGCGCACAACAAGCATTCGACATAACTCATCGAGCGCTAGTTATGGGGATACTTAATCGAACACCTGACTCGTTTTATGACCGAGGCAAACACTGGTCATTTGACGACTTTCTACGACTAGCAGAAGAGCACGTAAAAAATGGCGCAGATTTCTTAGACATAGGTGGAGTCAAAGCTGGGCCAGGGCCTGAAGTAACAGAAGCGGAAGAATTGGAAAGGACAATACCTGGAGTAGAAGCATTAACTGCTCGCTTTGACATACCACTATCAATAGACACATGGAGAGGTTCAGTCGCATCA
This sequence comes from uncultured Actinomycetes bacterium, assembly GCA_913052525.1. Lineage (GTDB taxonomy): Bacteria > Actinomycetota > Acidimicrobiia > Acidimicrobiales > MedAcidi-G1 > MedAcidi-G2B. The sequence continues at coordinate 9,800 of CAJXEU010000019.1, read as the reverse complement.
GCAGCCTTTGAAGCAGGAGCATGCATCGGCAACGACATCAGCGGATTCTCCGACCCGACCTTCTTGCCAACATGCGTAAAACATGAAGCATCTGTCGTAGCTACACATGTCCGGATCGGACCAAGAATCCCAGACCCAAACCCTCATTATCACGATCTAAAAAAAGAAGTAAAAGAATTTCTTGCAGAAAGAGCGCGTTGGGCTCTAGAAGCCGGCATCCCGCAACAACGCATCATGATTGATGCAGGATTAGATCTCGGCAAAACTCCCACTATGTCCACAGAACTGCTTCGCAACTCAGATGACCTTCTAACAATTGGTCACCCTGTTTTCCTATCTGCTTCTAATAAAGGATTTCTCGGTGAATTAAGCGGCACAGATATCAATAACCGACAAGAGTCTTCCTGGGCCGCTCACGCACTAGGAATACTTTTAGGATGCAGAATCTTAAGAGCACATGACGTACGTGGGTCACGTAGGATCTCAGATGTAATGGAAGCAGTACTTAAATATCAGTCATTGGAAAATCTGTGAGTTCTAGTAATGTCATCCTGATAGCTGGAGATGACCCGACACTGATCGCGGAAACAGTCAGTTCTTGCATAGAAGAGGCGGTAGGGAACCAAGACCGTTCACTCGCCTTAGAAGAGATGGATGAAAACAATTACCGAAGCGACCAGACTTCGGGTTTCTCCGCCGGCTCTCTTGTAGATGCAGCACAAACCCCGCCGTTTTTAACAGAGAGCCGAGTCGTCGTAGGTAGACACATAGGAAGATTCGGAAATAAAGACCAAGTAGAACCAATAGTTGAGTATTTGAACGCTCCCTCACCCACAACAAAACTCATTCTCGTTTGGGAAAAAGGAACAGAACCAACACAACAGCGCCTCCCAGCCATCCCCAAATCACTTGCCGAAGCAATTGAGCAATCTGGTGGAAAAATAATTTCTTCTACAGTCGGTAAAGGAAGAGAAGCTAACCAGTGGCTAGAAAAAAGATTGAATTCAGCGGATATAAAAATAGACCGAAAAGCTCAAGCGGTGATAATAGAACGACTTGGACAAGACCGAACTCGAGTGGTCTCTTTACTAACGATGCTTGAAGCCGTCTACGGGTCAGGGGCGCAAGTCAATTTAGAAGAAGTGAATCCATATCTTGGAGAAGCAGGAGATGCGGCTCCCTGGGACTTGACCGATGCAATCGATAAAGGAAATACTGCTAAAGCATTAGAGAACCTCCATCGTTTACAAGGAGCAGGAGGACGACACCCACTAGCAATACTTAGCATGTTGCATAGCCATTACAGTCAACTGCTTAAACTTGATGGCTTAGAATTAACAAGCGAACAGCAAGTCAGTGATGTTCTCGGTGTTAAAGGGTTCCCAGCAAAGAAAATACTTCAATTAAGTAGACAAATACCCACAGAAAGCATAAAAAAAGGAATATCTCTTCTCGCCTCAGCAGACTTAGACCTCAAAGGCAGAACTGCTTGGCCTCCAGAATTAGTAACTGAGGTGCTGGTAGCGCGGTTATCCGCCCTACCTAAAAGATGATGAAGGAATTATTTAGTTAATTCGTTAAAACGTTTTTGAAGTCGAGACTTCTTCCGAGCAGCATTGTTTGGATGGATAATTCGTTTAGCGGCAGCGTTATCAATACGCTTCATAGCTTCCGATAAAGCTGCACTCGCTTCTTCACTTGATCCATCGGATTCCAAAACGGCTTTTGTGCGTGTACGCAGTTCGGAACGCACCGTCCGATTACGCTGACGCTGTTTCTCGCTTTGACGATTACGTTTAATTTGACTCTTTATATTGGCCACGAGGCACACCCTTAAAGAATAGAATTGAGAAATAAATGCACGTTTCTAACTCGAAACGGACAGAGAGCAATACTAGCGTCTAACTAAGGAAATCCGGTATATCGTGAGTTTTAACCTCAAAGAACGCCGATTCGACAGAGCGCTCAACTACGGTCAACACTGATGGATTTAGCACGAATACGAAACACCTCAATCATTGCCCACATAGATCACGGAAAGTCAACATTAGCTGACCGAATGCTTGAACTATGTGGAGCGGTAGATCCTCGAGAAATGAGAGCCCAATATTTGGACTCCATGGACCTTGAACGCGAACGCGGAATCACCATCAAACTCCAAAGCGTGAGACTTGACTGGAAAAATGAAATCATCAACTTGATAGACACCCCTGGACATGTCGATTTCGGATATGAAGTAAGCCGTTCACTTGCTGCCTGCGAAGGGGTGGTTCTCGTAGTTGATGCAGCACAGGGCATAGAAGCGCAAACACTGGCCAATTGCTACCTTGCTCTTGAAAATGATTTAGAAATCGTTGCAGCATTAAACAAAATAGACCTTCCGGCAGCAGAACCCGAAAGATATGCAGAGGAGATCGAATCGGTTCTTGGAATACCAGCAGAAGAGATACTTCTCATAAGTGCAAAAACTGGAGAAGGCGTAGCGGAGCTTCTAGACGCAGTAGTTGAAAAAACTCCGCCACCTATCGGTAACTCAGAAGCCCCTCTTCAAGCATTAGTTTATGACAGCCATTTTGATCAATACCGTGGCGTAGTTTCATCAATTCGCGTAGTGAATGGGACGTTAACAAAAGATGATCGCATTCGATTCATGCAAGCAAACACTTCTCATGATGTAGATGAAATCGGAGTACGACGCCCAGACCTGACACCAATAGACAAATTAGGACCCGGAGAAGTCGGGTACCTTCTGGCTGGAGTAAAAAATGTTGGCGAAGCTCGATCTGGTGAAACGGTCACGAGCCATAAAAATGGATCCGAGGAACCTTTATCTGGCTATAGAGAACCTCAACCAATGGTGTACAGCGGTTTGTATCCCATCGAAGGAGACGAATACAACGACTTAAGAGATGCTCTTGAGAAATTGCGTCTAAATGATTCAAGTTTCACTTATCAACCTGAAACCTCAGGAGCGTTAGGTTTCGGCTTCCGGTGTGGATTTTTGGGATTGTTACACATGGAAATAGTTAGAGAACGATTAGAGAGAGAGTTCAATTTAAGCCTGATTACAACAGCACCATCAGTTGAATACGAAATAGAAAAAACAAATGGAGAAATAATAGAGATCGACAACCCCTGTGATCTGCCTGCAGCAACTGAAATCAACACAATTAAAGAACCCTGGCTGTCGGCGAAAATTATCACTCCTTCTGACTACACGGGTGCACTCATGGATTTATGTCAAGAACGGAGAGGAGAACTAGATTCGATGACCTACCTCTCCCCAGAGCGAGTAGAACTTAGTTACTTCTTACCATTAGCAGAAGTGGTGATTGACTTTTTCGACCAGATGAAAAGCCGGACCCAAGGCTATGCCAGTTTGGATTATGAACCGAACGGATATAAAGCATCCGACTTGGTGCGTGTTGATATTCTTTTACATGGCGAACCGGTGGATGCTTTCTCTACAGTTGTACATCGAGGAACCTCAGAGGCTTACGGCCGACGCATGACAGCAAAATTGAAAGAACTCATTCCGCGGCAACAGTTCGAAATCCCAATTCAAGCAGCGATAGGTGGAAGAATTATTGCCCGTGAAACAGTTAGAGCTTTCCGCAAAGACGTAACTGCGAAACTTTACGGTGGAGATATCACAAGAAAGAGAAAACTTTTAGAAAAACAAAAAGCTGGAAAGCGACGAATGAAATCAATTGGGCGGGTTGACATACCGCAAGAAGCGTTTGTTTCGGCTTTACGTCTCGATGATTAATAAGAGTTCTCTAAGTTTTACCATTACAGGAAAAGAAAGAACAAGGTAGCCTTCTTGTCATGCTTGAAGAACGCAAAGCAGCCATCCTAAGCGCTGTTGTTGAAGAATATATTGAAACTGAAACCCCCGTCGGGTCTTCACATATAGCAAACGTTCCAGGAGTGGATGTTTCGTCAGCAACAGTACGTAATGAACTCGGACAATTAGAAGAGCAGGGCTACCTCTTTCAACCACACACTTCTGCTGGCCGTATTCCAACGGATAAAGCCTACAGGTTCTTCGTTGATCAACTCGAAACCCCAGGCTCGTTGAGCCCGGTGGAAGGTTCAAAAATATCAGAATTTTTTGCCCGTTCTTATGGCGAGTTAGAAGAGATGCTGCGCGACACAAGCACACTATTAGCGAACCTAACAGGAAGCGCTTCTGTAGTAGTCGCTCCCGATCGCGACCATCAAGAAATTCGCTCAGTCCAGTTGGTGGGCCTTGGATCAAAAGTAGCCATGTTGGTCTTAGTCACAGCAAACGGACAGGTGGAAAAGCATGTCATTGAGTTGCTTGATGAAACACCAGATTCGATTCTTGCCATAGCAAATGCGCACATAGCTGCTCTTGTAATAGGTAAACGCTCATCTGGCGTGTTCCGAAGCACACCGACAGGAGATACAGAAGTAGATGAAGTCATTGCTTCGACGATTTCAGCTCTATCTGAAGAGACTGAAAATCTTGAACGAGCGTACGTTGGAGGGACTTCACAGGTAGCAGCAGCCTTCGAAGAAGTTGAGCGAGTTCAACAGGTATTATCTGTTTTAGAAAGACAATTCGTAGTCGTGAGCCTTATGCGTGATGTGATAGATCGAGGCTTATCGGTAGCAATTGGATCTGAAACTGGCGTAGAACCGTTGTCGGATTGTTCGTTGGTGGTAGCCCCCTACGGGGCTGAAGGAGAGACTGCAGGATCTATCGCAGTTCTCGGACCAACACGAATGAACTATTCTCGAGCTTTGGCAACTGTCGCTGTAGTCGGAAGACAACTAGGAAACCGTCTAATAAAAGGCTGATACCTGAATGTCCAAAGACCTTTATCAGATACTCAAAGTGAACTCCACAGCGAGCCCAAGTGAAATAAAACGCGCTTATCGGGCGCTAGCGCGAGAGCATCATCCCGATGCGAATCCTGATAATCCAGAAGCAGACGAGCGTTTCAAAGAAATAGCTTCTGCCTATGAAATCCTTTCTGACCCAGAAAGAAGAGCCCGTTATGACCAATATGGAGAAACAGGAATTTCTTCCGGGCACTCCGATCCTTTTGGAGATTTTTCTGACATATTCTCTTCTTTCTTTGGAGGACAAAATTCCTCGCCATCTGGGCCGAGGGTCGAATACGGAGAAGATTTAGAAGTCGACTTAGAGATAGGTTTTGAAGAAGCCGTATTTGGAACTGAAAGAGAAATCAATATTCGTACCGCAGTGTCGTGCGAGCCGTGTGGATCTACAGGTGCAACAGCGGGAACTACGGCAATTGAATGTGCCAGATGTAATGGACTCGGACAAATTCAGGAAATGCGTCGATCAATATTAGGTCAAATGTTAACGCAAACAATTTGCCCAGAATGCAAAGGGTCAGGATCCAGAATTTTAGATCCATGCAAAGATTGCAACGGAGAAGGTAGGAAGGTGACAGAAATTTTGTTACCTATTGAAATTCAACAAGGAGTAGACCAAGGAAACACCCTGAGGCTTTCAGGCAGGGGAGCTACGGGAAAAAGAGGGGCCCCTGCTGGTGACCTATATGTACACCTTCGTGTAAGTAGCCATTCCGTTTTAGAACGTCGAGGCTACGACTTGATACATCGTCTTCATATCCCGATGAGTCAAGCAGTTCTTGGCGCGGATTTAGACTACGAAACTCTTGACAGTAAAGAAGTTCTCGCGATGCAGCCAGGAACACAATCAGGACACATTTTCAAATTTAGAGGCAAAGGTGTTCCACACCTCAACACACGAAACAGAGGAGACTACATAGTTGAAGTGGTAGTGGACATACCAACCGACTTGACAACTGACCAAGAAGAGATTCTTCGAAAGTACGCATCAGAGCGAGAAGAGGAAGTAAGTCCGAAAAGGAAAAGGGTTCGTAGTCGACGCCGGTGAATCAGGAATGAACGCTTAGCGTGATCTATCTACAGAAGAAATAAATTCTCTTTTTTTCAAAAAGGGCTTCTGAACAGGTCTTTTAAGATTGATTTTATCGGATTGTTAGAACTTATTAAATCCGGTAACATCAGCGGAACGACCACTATATGTGCCGTCACTGAATTAGTCGCCCGCAACAAAAGTTACTCAGGAGAGTTAGACCTATGGATGAAGAACTTGACGCCTTATACCGCCGGCGGGTAGGTGAGCGGATAAGGGTTATTCGGCGACAGCAACGTCTCTCACTTCACGACGTTGAAGATCGTTCTGAATCTGAATTCAAGGCTTCAGTCCTTGGAGCATATGAAAGAGGGGAACGTGCAATATCAGTTCCTCGCCTACAACGTTTAGCTCGTTTCTACGGAGTGCCAGTTGATCAACTACTCCCCATTGAAGGTGAAGGAGAATCAGCAGCAGTCGCCAAAAAAAGTATGGAATGGACTCCCGGACAGAAGATCGTTATTGATCTAACTAAATTAAGTCAAGTAGAAGGACCAGAATCAGAAATGATTGAAAGGTACTTGACGATTATCCAAGTCAAACGTCAAGACTTCAATGGGAGGGTATTGACGATCCGTGGAGATGATTTACAGGCCTTGGCAGCAATACTGGGAACAGATGTGGATGCAGCAGCCCCACGTCTAGACGAAATAGGATTGCTATACCGACCGGACGCTGCTTAAAGCCAGTCTCTTCTTCTGGTATTCTTTCACTGATATGGGAATTCTGTCGCGTGTTCTTCGTAGTGGAGAAGGAAAGAAAATTAAAGCGCTTGAATCCTTAGTTCCTGACATCAACGCACTTGAGACAGAAATATCAAGTCTTTCGGATCAACAACTCCAAGCAAAAACAGGAGAGTTCCGACAACGATTAGACCAAGGTGAAGATCTTGATGACCAACTAGTCGAATCTTTTGCAGTAGTACGAGAAGCAGCGTGGAGAGTTATTGGCCAACGACACTACGACGTTCAACTTATGGGAGGCGTAGCACTTCACCTCGGTTGGGTAGCAGAAATGAGAACTGGTGAAGGAAAGACCTTGGTTTCCACACTTCCTGCATACCTAAATGGTTTAACTGGAAGAGGAGTTCACCTTTGTACGGTAAACGACTATTTAGCCACTCGAGATGCTGAATGGATGGGACAAATTCATCGTTGGCTAGGTCTAGAAGTCGGATTAGTGGTTCCGGATATGCGCGACCCTGCAGAAAAACGAAAAGCCTATGAAGCAGACATAACGTACGGAACGAACAATGAATTAGGATTTGATTACCTTCGCGACAACATGGCGATGTCACTTGATTTGAAAGCGCAAAGAGGCCATGCTTTCTGCATAGTTGACGAAGTTGACTCGATTTTAATTGACGAGGCCCGGACACCTCTGATAATTAGCGGCCGACTTAGTGAAGCCGCATCTTTATATAAACGTTTTGCAAGCGTTGTCAAAGGGCTGAAACGCGACGTCCATTACGATTTTGATGAAGAGAAAAGAATCGTGGCACCTACAGAAGAAGGAGTTCATTCTGTAGAACAAGCACTTGGTGTCACAAATCTTTATGACGAAGTTTCCTCAAATCTAGTGCATCAGCTACAAGCAGCTTTACGCGCTAAAGAAATCTATCAACGAGACCGCGATTACATAATTGTTGATGGTGAAGTTAGAATTGTTGATGAATTCACCGGACGTGTGCTCGAAGGTCGTCGCTGGTCTGAAGGTATCCATCAAGCCGTTGAAGCCAAAGAGGGTGTAGCGATAAAAGAAGAGAATCAGACTCTCGCTACCATCACACTTCAAAATTATTTTCGACTATATGAAAAACTTGCAGGAATGACCGGAACAGCAGAAACTGAAGCTGCTGAATTAGCGGGAATTTACGGATTACAAGTCGTATCAATACCAACAAATCGACCCATTGGACGTCTTGATGGAAGTGATTTGATATATAAAACAGAAGAAGGAAAATTCTCTGCACTCATAGAAGATATTTCTACACGACAAGCAAACGGACAGCCAGTGCTCGTAGGAACAGTTTCAGTTGAAAAGTCAGAAAAACTTTCACGTGAATTAGAAAAACGTGGTATCTCCCATGAAGTTCTAAATGCTAAACAGCACTTTCGGGAAGCAGAAGTCATAGCGCAGGCAGGTAGACCAGGTGCAGTCACTGTGGCAACAAATATGGCAGGACGAGGAGTTGACATTCTCTTGGGTGGAAACCCTGAGAATCTTGCCAAACGAAAAGTTCAATCTGACGGAATTGATCCGAACTCCGCCTCGGGGCAACAGAAAGTGGAAAAATTAACGAAAACATTTGAACCTGAATGTGATGTAGAGGGAGAGAAAGTTAGACAAGCGGGAGGCCTCTATGTCTTGGGAACAGAACGCCATGAATCTCGGCGAATAGACAATCAGCTACGAGGAAGAAGCGGACGACAGGGCGACCCAGGAGCAAGCCGGTTCTATCTTTCTTTAGACGATGATTTGATGCGGTTATTCGCTGGAGGTGGAATGCGCGGAGTCATGGATCGAGCACTACCAGAAGATGTCCCTATCGAGTCAAACATGGTGTCAAAAGCGATTGAAAGAGCACAAACGACCGTTGAGCAAAAAAACGCTGAAGCGCGAAAAAACATTCTCAAATACGACGAAGTGATGAACGAACAACGGAAAGTCATTTACTACAAACGAAATCAAATCCTGAACGGCTCAAATCTACGGGAAGAAGTTCTAGAGCAGATAGAACAAGTCTCAAGTCGAGAAGCGCTAAAACACTGCCAGTCTGAACATCCCGAAGAATGGGATGTAAGCAGCCTCATTACTTCAATTGAAAGTTTCTGGCCGTTGACACTTGAAACAGAAGAAATCTCTAAAACTGATACGACGTTTGAGTTGACAAACCTCCTTATAGATGACGCAACCAAATCATTAGAACAAAGAGAAGTTGAACTCGGATTAGAAACATTTCGCGAAGTTGAACGACAAGTAATGCTCAGAATAATTGATCAACGTTGGCGAGAACATCTTTACGAGATGGATCATTTAAGAGAAGGAATCCATTTACGAGCAATGGGACAACGTGACCCTGCCACCGAATGGCAAAGAGAAGGATTTGAACTATTTGGACATCTCACCCAACTCATCGGCGAAGATTTCCTTCGATACGTAATGCGCATTCAAGTGACAATTACTGAGGACTCTCCAACCCCTTCTGACGTAGTAGCAAGCGGGCCAGAAGGTCCCGTATTGGGCGCTGCAGCAGTAGCTGCAGCTGCAGGTGCACCAACTCAAGTAAAAGAATCTAAATCAGCACCAAAAATTCAAAAAATCAATGATGAATGGGAATCAACCCCACGAAATGCTCCTTGCCCATGTGATTCTGGACGTAAGTTCAAACACTGTCATGGACGCTAAAAGTTATTGAACCATGGAAGACATCACCGAAGAAATAAAGAATCTACAAATACGACTCAAAGAGTCATCTCGGTATCTCCGCATACCAGAATTGATTGAACGCCGCAAACAACTAGAACAAGAAATGGCAGACCCAAGTTTATGGGATGATCAAAATCGAGGACGCCAAGTTCAAAAAGATCTATCTGAGGTTATAGAAGATATAAATCTTCACGAGTCGCTAAAAACTGAGGTAGAAGACCTAGAAACGCTTCTCGAACTAGCAACAGAAGAAGGCGATGAATCCTTAGACGGAGAAATACAATCTGATCTGAAAAAAATTCAAAACCAATTTGCTGAACTGGAAATCCGGTCCTTATTTTCCGGAAAATATGATGAAAGCAATGCAGTTTGCCACATCCAATCAGGAGCCGGCGGAACAGATGCTCAA
>CAJXEU010000018.1 GCA_913052525.1 uncultured Actinomycetes bacterium | reverse complement strand
AGCGTTCGCTGCGTAAATCATCTGCAATAATTTTTCCATCGCGCATGGAAACAACCCGATCCATTTGTTCAGCGATTTCAAGGTCGTGGGTTACGAGAACAACTGCACGGTTCTCACCTTGAAGGTTTTTGAAAATGTCCATCACCATTTTTGCGTTCTTCGTATCAAGAGCCCCTGTTGGTTCATCAGCCAGGATCATGAGCGGATCAGTTACTATTGCCCTAGCTATAGCAACTCTTTGCTGTTCTCCTCCTGACATTTGAACTGGCCGATGATCATAACGTTCAGCTAAACCAACAGTGTCAAGAGCTTTTAATGCACGACGGCTTATCTCACTTTTCGTCAAGTCACGATAGAGAAGAGCAGTTGCAACATTCCCTAAAGCAGTTAAATGAGGGATTAAATGAAATTGTTGAAAAACGAACCCTATAGAGTCTCCGCGTAACTTGGAGCGTGCCCCATCGTCTAACTCTGTTACTTCAGTATCGGAAACCTTTATAGACCCGCGAGAGGGTAAATCGAGACACCCGAGAAGACCCAACAGTGTTGATTTTCCTGATCCAGAGGGTCCAATTATTGCCATAAAGTCACCGGAATGAATATCTAAAGAAACACCATCTAAAGCATGAACAGCTACTGATCCTTCACCATAGATTCGGTAGACATTTTCTAGAGAGAAAAGCTGTACTTTGCTGGAACCTACCGGGTTGGGATTCTTTAACCCAGTTGAGTTCATTATGTTTCCACCAAGACCAGTTCGTCGCCGGTGAGTCCGTCAGTGATCTCTACGAACGCTCCTTCAGAAAGTCCTACTTCTACCTTCACTTGCGTTGTTGTCCCATCACTCAATACAACTCTGACAACGTCATTTCCTTGACCATCCTGAAGAACTGCTGCAACTGGGACAGTGATGACATCAATCTTTTCTTCACGAGTAACGTCAACATTTACATTGGCGCCGTCAACTGCATCAAGAGTCTCTGAGGTTTCTATTACACCTTCATATCGTTCGGATCCGTCAGCGCTCACGGTCGCAGTTTCATCTAGCTCAATGATGACTCCCGGAACGGCATCTTGATCGCTTGCTTGTAGTTCAACTTCAACAGCCATTCCAACTTCAAGATTCCCTCGATCTGTTGGATTTAATGTCAAGGTGATCGTGAAATCAGGTTCGGTTAATGTGAGTACCTGTTGGCCAAGGAGGATGAATTCTCCATCGTCGACTGAAACCGTGCCGATCCGTGCTGGCCAAGAAGCTACGACCATGTCCCCAGGGAGGAAAATAACGTCATCATCTATAGTTTCGATCTGGACTGCGACTTCGCTTTCTCCAGCAAGCATAATTACTGTGCCGGGAAGTTCTTTGTAGTCTGATCCCGGAGAAGCGCTTCCGCTTAATTGGTAGTTGATTGAAGTGTCTTCGACGACAGGTTGATCTGCTTTTATTATGAACTGAGCATTTCCACCTTCTCCAACGTTCCCGCCGCCTTCAATTGTTAACTCTGGCATGTCGTTTGACTCAATAATCCCTAAAGACGATTCCTGAGCTCCGATGACGTAGCTTTCATCAGGGTTCAAGGTGATAGTCACCCAAAGGGTTTCATCTTGCTCCACCCAATTATCGTCTCGAGTTTGAAATGTCACTGTGACAGTTTCCGCATTGGCCGGAAGGTCAACTTCACGGTCTTCGGCAAAATAGTCGGAGCCACTTGTGGCTGTACCCCAAACAGAGAAAGTGATTGTGGTTTCTTCATTTCTTACTAAGTCAGTTTCAAATTCAAAGGATAGGTCTCCTCCTTCAGAAGTGGAAACAGTGGTAGCTCTCACCTCAATAGTCTGCACATCTCCTGCCGGACTAATGATTTCAAGGGTTGCTTCATTTAATGGGCCTGGTATGTAGGAAGAGTCTTGGTTGACGTTAAAACCATCTCCTACTTCAATGGTTAACTCTTCAACGTTTTCAATTACTTCATCGGTCAACGTAGCGACTTCAAGGGTGTAATTTGTGGCGCCTTGAGGGAAAACGAAACTTCCATCTAAAGGATCATCTTCGTAATCATCATCCGCAGTAGCAGACCCAGTAGTCGTGTATTCAATAACAGTATCGGAAGGCATGGCTATGTCAGAAGTGAAGGTAAAGGTGGCGCTTTCTCCTTCGGTAACTGATGCAGGGCTTACAGTAACTTCAATACTTGGTCTATCTACTTGAATAGTTGGTCCGTCATTCTCAAAGGATGTGAATGTAGGTCTAAAAAGAAGATTATGACTTTCTTTTTTAGCGTACCTAACGTAAAGAGTTTCTGCTGTAGTCCTTTTGCTAGTGTCGGAAGTCAACTCTTGATTTGGGACACTCGGTTGAAGTTCAATAGCCACTGTGTTTTTAGCGCCGATGGTGTAACCGGCAGAGTTAGAGCTAAGCGACACAATGATGTTTTCATCCGGTTCAGGACTAGCTCCTCCATATCCACGGTCTATTTGCCATTCTCGTAGTCCTGCACGGGTTGACTCGGTATAAAGCTGGTCAACGACGCCGACGTCGTAACCTTCGGAAGAGAGAATTGTTTCAAGTTGCAGCACATCTGGACCATCGGACCCAACATCTAATCGACGAAAAAACGAGAATTCACCATCAACTGCAACAGCAGCGCGGCCATCAATGGCATAAAGAACGTCCCCAGTGTTTATTGTGTCGCCATCATCAACAAGAACAGAACTTACTTGTCCGTCAACGCCTGAAGTAATTCGCTGAAGCTGATCTCTGCGAATTTCGCCGCGCACAGTTATGTCGTCAGAAAGTGTTCTCAATTCAACTGGAGCAACAACAAAAGTTGGTCCATCATTTACGCTCGAAGAAGAGTCGTTGTCGTCGCCAACACCTGGCCAAACAAATAAACCCACAAGAAGAAGCGCTATCAGTCCAACGCCACTTGATATCCAAAATAGTTTTTTATTCATGGGAAACACTTACTCTTCTTCTGTTACGTAATTCTCAGTTGTATAAATCTGGGCTTCGTTGCGGCAAGCACCGATATCTTCAGGGTCAAGATTGTCTGTGCCTTCAGGCGGGGTAAGGCCGGTTCCGTTTTGACCAAATTCAAGCAGGCCACGCTCGTTGGGGATAGGTTCTTCAACCTCCCAACCGAGGCGCTCCATACATTCTTGGAAAACCGGTAGGCCAAAGTTGATTTCAGCGATTTGTTCAGTGGTCAAATTGGCTTGGGCATCAGAGTAAGTTTGAAATGATTCAAGAATGTTGCTTTCAGTTGCGCATTTTTGAAGTGCTTCAATGTAACCCGGTTCTATATCGGCGGGGTCAAGGATTTCACCGTCCGGGCCAGGTTGACCAGGAACACCAACAAATTCAAATCCCTCTTCTTCTATGCACGTGGTGAAAACAGACAAAGCGTTCAGGATTCCTTCTAGTGGGTCTTCTTCTGCGGTGGCGACATCTATTTCTTCTTCTTCAGCTTCTTCTTCTATTTCAGTGACGAGTTCTTCAACTTCTACTTCTTCGACAGAAAGAACACCTACTTCTTCTGCAATCTCTTCAATAGTTTCACTCGTATTGTCTCTTTGGGTTTGGGCCGCGTCAATTATGTCTTGGCTTACTACTTGCTGCCCACCTTGGACACCTGCAATTGTTTCTTCGGATGACCCGTTTCCGTTACTACCACCGCTACAAGAGATACAGAGGAGGAATGTAAAAAGTGTGAGTGAGGAAAGTTTAAGAAAGTTCATTTATATTTTAAAAAATAGATGGAAGTTACTCTTCGGTAATATAGCACTACTTTACGCTCCCGTCAGTGTTCAGGATGGTGGGATCTTGTTTCCTTTTGATGAGAGAAATGACGTATCACGAGAGTGCCAGCGATACGGTCACCGAGACGCCTTCTTTCCGGGGATGAAATAACGAGGGCGACTTCTACTAGGAGTAACCCTAAACCTATTTGAGGAATGGCAGTCACTACTATCCACGGCAAAGTACGCCCAACTGCGGAAGTCAATCCAGGTAGTTCCCCATTTTCTCGATTGGTGACTCGTATACCAGAGAGAAGTTTTCCGATACTAAAGCCAGTGAGTCCAGTGAGTACAACAAAATTTGCTAATAATGCGAAAAAAGGGATCCAAAAGATTGGAGATTTAGCACCAAGATCAAAAATCATGACTTCATCCAAGACGATTAGACAGTTATCAGATGATTCCGATAACTGACTACACACCTCTTCTTCGCTTAACCCAGTGGGAGCGTCGTGGCGATCCGCTGTGAATATGACCACTGCAGAAATAAGAATCAAAATAAAGAAGCCATCAATAATCCAAGCAATGGCGCGTCTAAATAAAACTGTTGTTGGATTGCTTGTTGTGTTCATTTACCCGCCATTGATGTCTTAATTGCATTATGACGCTGAACAACCTCTTCCGACCAGACAGGCAAGGTAACCTTGAAGAATATGGTTACAAATGATGAAACACTTTTTGAAAAAGTCGTAAACCTCTCGAAACGTCGAGGTTTTATATTTCAATCTGCAGAAATATACGGCGGATTCAGATCAACCTACGATTACGGCCCAATAGGAGTGCAACTATTACGAAATGTGAAGGACCAATGGTGGAGAACTATGGTCCAATTACGTCAGGACGTAGTAGGGCTAGACGCATCCATTCTTTCTCCCCCTGCTATTTGGGAAACTTCAGGACACTTGCAGAACTTCTCTGACCCATTAGTGGATTGCAAAGAATGTGGAGCAAGACACCGCGAAGACAAGTTAGAAGATCCGACAACTTGTCCTTCCTGCGGGGAAAGCAGTTGTTTAACTGAAGCTCGTGAATTCAACCTCATGTTTAGAACACAAGCTGGTCCGGTCGTTGATACAAGTGCAGAAGTTTATTTGCGTCCTGAAACTGCTCAGGGAATGTTTATCAATTTTGCCAATGTTTTAAATACCAGCCGTAAAAAACCACCATTTGGAATAGCTCAAATCGGTAAATCTTTCCGTAATGAAATCACACCTGGAAACTTCGTATTTAGAACCAGAGAGTTTGAACAGATGGAAATGGAATACTTCGTTCCACCAGAAGAAGCAGATGAATGGTACCGGTATTGGTGTGGCGAAAGGCATAACTGGTATCTCAATCTCGGGATACCAGATAACAAAATTCGTTTACGTGAACATGCTGAAGATGAATTGAGTCATTATTCATCAGCCACTGCAGATATCGAATTTCTTTTTCCATGGGGCTGGGACGAACTTGAAGGTATAGCAAATAGAACAGATTACGACCTTAAAAAACATGCAGAAGCTTCAGGTAGCCGCCTCGAATATCACGACGCAAATAACGAAGAGCGCTACACACCATACGTAATTGAACCCGCTGCAGGGGCTACTCGAGCTGCCATGGCGTTCCTTATGGCTGCCTATGACGAAGAAGAAGTCAATGATGACATGCGAACAGTTCTTCGCCTCGATCCACGTATAGCTCCATACAAAATTGCAGTACTGCCTCTTTCAAAAAAACCTGAATTAATTGAACCGTCACAAGAAGTTTTGGGACTCTTGCAACCACATTGGATGTGTGACTATGACCAGACACAAGCAATAGGACGTCGATACCGCCGTCAAGACGAAATTGGAACTCCCTATTGTGTGACTATTGACTTTGACACACTTGACGATCAAGCGGTAACGGTAAGAGAACGTGACACTATGACTCAGGAACGAATACCAATAGTTGGGCTTGTCGAACATTTATCTGACCGCTTGAATCTCTAACTTTTACTGTTTTGGATAGCGATGAGCAAAGCAAAAACACTCGAAGAACTTCAAAAATTAATTAACGCTGCTGAAAAAGATGGAACTATAGAAGCAAGATGGGAAACTGTAGCGGCAGTTGACCCGGAGTTAGTACAACAACTCACTCATTCAGATTTTGATTCAAATTCCGTAGATTTAGCTGTTGTGGCCGAGGGAACTCCTGCCAGTCCCGGAGCAGCATCTGGAATACTCTGCCTATCTACTGACGCAGTTTTAGCGACGGATGAAAGAGGAGAGAAAACAATTTTGGTCTGCTCTGAAACGACACCAGCAGATGAAATAGGGATGCGGCTAGCTGAAGGAATCATCACCGCACGGGGAGGGGTATCTTCTCACGCGGCAGTGGTAGCACGAGGATGGGGTATCCCCGCAGTAGTTGGTGTCTCTTCACTTGAAATTGGAGAAGAACATGTCAACTTTGGGGACGTAAAAATAAGTGAGGGCGAAGCTGTATCTCTAGATGGAACAAGTGGTGAAATCTTTTTTGGTTTTAATGAAGTGACTATTTCCAAAGAAATACCAGAGGTGAAAAAACTCTTAGATTGGGCGGATGAAATCCGTGGAGAGCGCATAGGAGTTCTCGCTAACGCAGATACCGAGAAAGACTTAATAACAGCATTAATGTTTGGAGCTGAAGGTGTGGGTCTTTGTCGAACCGAGCACATGTTTCTTGGAAACCAGTTGCCACTCATACAAGAGTTCTTGAACACACAAGACGGTTCATCGGAAAATATTTTAGATGCCCTTGAAGCAACACAACGATCAGATTTCGTAGAGCTATTCAAAGTCGCAGGTTCTTTACCAGTTACCGTACGTCTTCTAGATGCCCCGTTTCACGAATTCATGGATGTATCTCATCCTGATTCTGAACATAATCCGATGTTAGGAACTAGAGGTGTTCGATTAGCCTTGTTGCGGCACGAGTTGTATCGCATGCAGGCTCGATCAATCACAAAAGCTGTTTCAGATCTAGTGGAAGAAGGTGGAGAACCTTCTGTATCAATAATGATCCCATTAGTTGTTGATAGAAAAGAATTAGGAATTATCCGTAGTTGGGTTGAGGAAGAAATAACAGAAACAGCAAAAACCTACAACCTTAAAAATTTGCCGCAAATAGGGACAATGATTGAAACTCCACGTGCCGCTTTGTCCGCAGCAGAAATCGCTAAAGAAGCTGATTTTTTCTCTTTTGGGACAAATGACTTAACTCAAATGGTCTTTGGTTTCAGCCGAGACGACATAGAAAAAGAAGTTATGGATAAATATTTAGAGTTAGGCGTTCTTTCTCACAATCCATTTAAAGTTTTAGACGAAGCAGCAGTTGCACCTCTAATAGCAGCAGCAACACGAGCAGCCCGTATCTCTCAACCAGGCATAGAAGTTGGAGTTTGTGGAGAGCACGGTGGCGATCCTGTTTCTATAGCTCTTCTCGTTAAAGCAGGAGTCGACTATGTTTCTTGTTCACCATTTCGGATACCTGTTGCCCGACTAGCAACCGCTCAAGCATTAATTGCACAAGACAAAAATTAAGTAAAGATTCTAGAAATCAGGCCAACGTCTACGTTGAGATCTGCGATCGTTTTTCCCAAGAGCCCAGATTCGACGCCAACCACCTGCATCGGGGCCTGTCAGATCTGGAGAAGTTTCGCTATAAGCACGACGGCGAGCTTGCCACCAATCAGTGGACGCTTCGTCAGCTAGAGCAGCTACCGCTGCTTCTAGTTTTACAGCAAACCTTTTAGCATTCTGACCTTCATCAGGCATCAACGGATCACCAAAGGTAATCCTTGTTGAAGATGGACGAGGAAGAGATCTTCCCTTTCGAAGAATTTTCCCTGTTCCGTAAATGTGAATGGGAACTACTGGGACGCCACAACGAATCGCTAGATAGGCGGCTCCACCTCGAAATGGTTGTCCCCATCCATCAGGGCTTCGCCCTCCCTCAGGAAAGATGATGAGGCTCCATCCTTCATCGATGAGGTCACGCACCATTTCAGCAGAGCGTCTCCCAACTTTAGTTCTTTCAATGGGCACAGCACTCATCATTAAGGCAGAAATCGCACCTCCGACCCGAGTGCCAAAAAAATAGTCAGCTGCAGCACCAACAACGAGATGATGACGCCAAGGATCAGGAATGGTTGAAAGTAGAAGAGGCGTATCAGCATGACTGTGATGATTGGCAGCAAAAATTACAGGGCCATCAATTCCGCTCAAGCGATCAACTCCTGATATGTGAGGATCAGCAAGAAATTTCATTGCTGGTCTCATGAATCCTTCAATGAGCATTGCACGCGTTAATCGGGCGGGATATTTTCTTGCCCAATCTGTATTGAAGTCGCTGCCAGTGTTTTTCTTTACCGGAGCAGGCTCAACACCATATGGAGTAGGTGCAGATCGATAAGGAAAACCGGATTTGTTAATAAAGCTTCGTGCTTTACCAAAGGAGCTAGTTATTGCATTCAATTACTTCACATCCGCAAGGAAGATTGGTGGATTTTTCATGTGAGTAATAGTTGGTTGCGGACCAACTACATCAGAAGCCATTTCAAGAGCATCAGGCAAAGTTGAAGCCGACTGGAATCCGAGTCTTTGTACAGCTGAAGAATCACCGCCAACGATGATCACTCTTCCGAGATGTTCTAATGCGTGACTACCCCAATACCACATGTAGAAGGGGTGAACTCCGTGATAGGCGTAAGAGTTTCTGTAGAGATGGATGTACCACTCATCTTCCGCAAATTGTTTCTCATATTTTCTTTCAATTTCAATTGGGTCTGTGGTGTCTGCAAGAACTTGTTCAAAGAAATCTATGTAACTCGGATGATGGACAGAATGAAATTCCCAAGGAGTTGGATGGCTCATAATAACGACGCCACCTTCGCGCACAAGAGGCTTACCTCTGTACATGTTGAAGAAATAACCAAGCCCGAGGCACATTACTAAGATCGGATTCATTACAGAATTGACGTTGTAAGGGGAAATGTATGGAAGCCCCATGGTGAGAATATCGGTTTGGCCTTCCACCTCAACTATTTGTTGTTGATAAACATTCTCAGTCGTCACTTTGTGTACAGCTTCTACCTCTCCGGCTTGCACAGAAGTCATTTCATAAGGCGCTTCCCACGCATTAAAGATTTGACGGCGTGCTGAAGAAGGCATCACATCAAGTCCTTTTTGCATTGCCACAAAAGAAGCTCTGTCTCGGGTTGACCACTCCCACTCTCTTTTTTGAAGTACAGCTAAAGGACCTGAACGTCCGAAAGTGTTGTTATTTACCGTTGTTTCAATTTGGAAGATTTTCACTCCGGCATCGCGAATAACTTTACCCATTCGCCAGTTAGAGGCATGGAGTTCAGAGTTTTCTTGATCCATGAAAGAGGTCGAATTCCGCATGGTATGGACATTGTGGTGATGGCGTAAACCGGTGTACCCGGATAAGCCAGTTGCAGTACTTTTGTGGCCACCATCCATAGAAACAAGATTTATGTTTACGTAAACGACAAGGTCGCTCTCGGCCGCACGACGACTGAACTGGACATCTTCACCGTGGGGAGTTTCTCCAAGAACAACCATTCCATCTGGGTCTTCAGCGTCGTGATTGTAAAGTCGCCCCGAGGGAGCGAAGGCATCGTAAACACGATCTCCTACGGCATGACGTAGCTCGTCTTCTGTCATGCGTCGATGAATTGCGAGTGCAGCAATCAAATGAACGTCGTCAACTCCAGCTTCAGCGGCAGAATCAAGTACAGCTTCAATGATTCTTTGTCTAATGTCTGGTCGCCTCATCGGAGGTAAAGGAAGCGAAATGTCGTCAAAAGCGATAGTCAATTTCATGTCGGGGCGTAAAAGGGCAGATAAAGGTTCAGAGTCTCCTATTGGATTCTCTAAGGCATGACGAATAGCCCCATCAGGATCTCTGAGACCTTCAAGTGGCTCAGGAGGGTAAATAACTCTGGACCGTCCTACTGGAAGTTTTTCTAACTTGAAAGTGTCCCCATGGTGAAATAGAACTGGTGGGCTTGTGCGGTCAACATCAAGTACGAATCCTGGTCGAGGGGCAAGATTTTTTTCGTTCTTCACAACAAATCACGTTCCTTTTCAGAGCGAAGGTCAAAGGCCACTTTTACTGCGCCGCGGCGGCCAGCCGAGGCAGCATGTTCAAGAGCATCTTGGTATCGGTTAAGTGGATAAATAGCAGAGACCAAACGGTCAAGTTTGGCAGACTCAACCAGATCTATAGCGAGATCAAAAGTACGAGCATTGCTTCCATCCATGAGGGTCTCTGTTCCATAGGTATAAGCACCTACTAGTTGTATTTCTCTATGCCATAGAGGAGTTAATTCAAGATTGACTACTGAAGGCATTCCTACAAGAACAATTTTTCCTCGAGGTCGTGTTACAGAAAGAGCATCGGTGATACTTTCAGAAGACCCAACACAGTCAATTACCACATCCGAACCGCCTGTTAACCGATCAACGTTTCCGGCGTCAGTGCTTAAACTAATAGCCCGGCTTTTAGTCATACGTCTTACCGCACGTTTAATCTCATTGGGTGCTACAACTATGTCGGCTCCCAAATCGATGGCAAGACTTCTTTGGTGCGGATATCTGGCTGTAGCTAAAATTTTTACATCTGGAAAGTAAGAACGAAGAGCACTTATGGTTACCAGTCCAAGAGTTCCGGAACCAATCACCGTTACTGTTCCCTCAGAATCAATGCCAATGTTTAAAGCAGCGTGCACGCCACAAGCAGTAGGTTCAACCATTACCGCAGCTTCATCACTCAGATTTTCCTCTATCGGATGAAGTTGACTCTTATGAGCAGCAAAAGCTACAGACCAGCCTCCGCCAGTGTCATGACAAGAACCTGTTTGTATCCCGGGTCCTATATCTCCAAAAGTCACGTATTCACAGTTCCCTAACTGACCGTCCTGACACGGCCTACAAAGAGGCTCAAGGTTCCTGCTCACACATCCTAAGACTGGTTCTAAAACCACTCTGGTTCCGTCTTGAAGGTCTCCAACCACTTCATGGCCTGGAATAAAAGGGAAGGAAACCAGAGGCTCAAAATATCTGGCAGACTTTCCATCAATCGTTGCTAAATCAGATCCACAAATACCGGATAGGCGTGGCTTCACTATTTCCCAATCTTGGTTAGGTAATTCTGGAAGATCAGCATCAACAAGACGCATAGGGCCCACACCGCTTCCACGACCTGGGGTAAACGAACCGGCTAAACGGGCAGCAGCATAACGAGGAATGTTTCGTCTAAATTCAAGAGCTTTCATGACTTAGCTTCTAATCGTTGATGACCACTTAAATTCTGTGGAGGGGCAAGCGGAAGAAGGCGACGATTCGTACCAGGCGATTTTTTAAAATCTTCAACGAGCCATCCACGTTTTCTAGCTATTGCTGCTAGTCGAGTTTCAGGATTAACAGCAACAGGAAACCCAACGGCTTCAAGCATTGGAAGGTCACTTGCAGAATCTGCATAGGCGATTGATTCCCTGAGATCAAGATCATGTTCCTGGGCGTAATCGTATAAAGCTTGGTAACGGGCTTCGCCGGTAGGAGGAACAGCAGTCATTTCACCGGTGTAAGCTCCATTACTTTGACCAAGTTCAGCACACACGATGTCATCGAAAAGAGGGCGCAACGGTTCGACAATAAAATCTAAAGCACCAGTAATTAGGACTGTTCGATGACCAAGCGCCTTATGTTCACGAACTCTACGAATGGCCGCGGGAAAAGATTTAGACAAAATTAGTTCACTGAATTTCTCTGCACTGTCTTCAGTGATTTGTTCAACAGGAGCACCTTCGTATCGTCGGTAAAAATATCTAAGAAAGTCGCTTCGGTCTTTTCGGTCTAATGCAAGAAGTGTCGGAGCTTCAAGAAGGGTTTTGGTTACAAAACGTACTCG